>JAXHVA010000049.1:0-31275 GCA_034189035.1 Thermodesulfobacteriota bacterium | reverse complement strand
CTGAGCAATACTCTGAGCTGCTCGTTCGAATTGCAGGGTACAGTGCTCATTTTGTAGAAATGAACAAGATGACACAGGATGCGATTATCGCACGTAATGTGCAGAAGTTTTAGCTCTATTTGTATGAAGTGAAGTTTACGATCTATTCATTTGCATATAGGCTGTTCGGGTATATGTTCTCGGACAGCCTGTCTAAAGCGAATGACTGGTCAAGGACCGACAGAATAAATGCAAAGATATCTTCACATAACGACTCTCTGAGGGAAAAAGGCGGAAAATTTATTGACAGGATTGTTAATTGAACAGTTGGATGATTTTAGGACTTGGGAGAAGGGCATATGAAACAGATCACGATAGTCAGCGGAAAAGGAGGAACTGGTAAGACAACACTAACAGCGGCTTTTGCTGCACTGGCTCAAAATCATGTAATGGCTGATGGTGATGTGGATGCTGCGGATCTGCATTTGATTTTAACCCCTCAAATAAGGAAAGAGGAAGAGTTTTACGGGGGTCGTGTTCCGTATTTGGATAAAGCCATATGCATTGAGTGCGGTACCTGCATGGAAGTATGCCGTTTTAATGCGATTCATGATTTTATGATAGATCCCATCTCCTGCGAAGGGTGCGGAGTTTGCATGCACGCATGTCCAAATGAAGCCATAAAAATGGAGGATAAGCTTTCTGGTCACTGGTTTTTATCTGATACAAGGTTTGGGCCGATGGTTCATGCCAAGTTGGGGATCGCAGAGGAAAATTCCGGAAAGTTAGTTACCCTGGTAAGGCAGCAGGGAAGGTTAATAGCTGAAAAAAATGAGAGAGACCTGATATTAATAGATGGCCCTCCTGGTATAGGTTGTCCTGTAATTGCTGCAATTACAGGTGTGGATATTGTTCTGGTTGTTACTGAACCCACGGTTTCAGGAATCCACGATATGGAAAGGGTGTTGGGGGTTGCAGAACATTTTAGTGTCCCTGCCGTGGTTTGTATAAACAAATGCGATATCAACCATCAAAACACCTTGAAGATAAAGGAATATTGCCAACACAGGGATATTGATGTACTGGGAGAGATTCCGTTTGATCGTGTTGTAACAAAGGCAATGGTGAATGGACAGGCGATAGTGGAAGATGATTTCGGCATTGTCACAGAGGTTGTGAAGGATATCTGGGAAAGGATGCAGGCTAAACTTTAAGATGGGCTTAAAAGATAAGATTATTGAGAAATTAAAAACGGTGATAGACTCAGAAACCACTATGAATGTAATTGATATGGGGCTGATAAAGGATTTGGCGGTTACGAGTGAAGGTAATGTAGGGCTCAATTTCCGGCCTTCATCTTCCATATGTCCCCTGGTTTTCCCTCTGGCCTTCAAGATTCGAGAAGCAATCAAAGATGTAGAAGGAGTAAAAGAATTAGAAATGGTTGTTACTGATCATCAGATGGCAAAGGAGTTAAACAACCTTTTAAAGGAAGACTGAATTTTTTATCCAGGAGTGTAGTCATTATGCCAATTTATGAATATCGTTGTACTCAATGTGGAGAAGTTTTTGAAATTTTAACCGGTTTAAGTCCTCATGCTGATCCTACTGTATGTAAGAAGTGTGGGGGTACTCAACTTGAAAAGTTGATGTCTTTACCATCGTTTGTATCGAGAGTCAACAGCGAGTCTCCCGGGGCTACCTGTTGCGGGAGAGAAGACCGTTGCGATACTCCTCCATGCTCTGGTGGAGGTGGATGCCGAAGAGATTGAGAGGATTTAAAGAGAAAAAGGGATGAGAGAGGGAAAGATTTAAATATGGCAAAGTATAATGATTATGAACTGGATATAATGGTTGATGAGATACAGAAATCTATTATTGAAGATGCCAGGGAAGCGTTTTCAAAAGAGGTTGTGAATCGGTGGCTCAATCCAAAAAATATAGGCATAATGGAAGACCCAGACGGGGTTGGTCGTTTAACTGGCCCATGTGGAGATACTCTGGAAATATACCTTAAAGTCAAAGATAACAGAATTACGAATGCTATGTTTATTACTGATGGATGTGGAACTACCATTGCTTCGGGAAGTATGGTAACAGAGCTGGCAACGGGTACGGATATAAAGGAATCATTCAAGATAACTCAGGAGGTTATCCTGGATGCATTGGGAGGCCTTCCCGAAGAGAATAGGCACTGTGCGCTCCTTGCTTCAAACACCTTGAAAGAGGCTTTAAAAGACTATTTGGCTTACAAAAATGAACCGTGGAAAAAAACCTACAGATGATATTATTAATTGTTGATATACAAAAGACAAGGGTGAGGGGCTGTTCATAAGTCAAAGCAGGTCATCTATTAAGAAACAAGAGACAAAAGGAGTATCTGATTGGACAGAGAAATGAGGAAGATGACGAAAGAGTCTTATCCTGCATGTGCCAGATGCGCTACAATTGTATGTAGTCCCTCGATTAGGGTCGATGAAACGCCTCCTTCATTCGATGAAGCGCCTGTTTTCTGCCCTATGAGGCTGTACCCTGAGCTTGTTGAAACAACCCTTAAAGAATATGACAGGCCGGAAGTCAGGGGATTTGCATATCAGGCATCTGTTCAGGAATTTGAATGTTATGAGAGGACGGAAGACGGATTAAGAACCAGGAATTCACGAATTGAAGAGTTAATCCAGTTTGCTAATAGATGTGATTATCACAGGTTGGGCATTGCTTTTTGCTCTGGTTTGAGGAATGAAGCACGAATGCTTACTGACATCCTGGAAAACAAAGGGTTTGAGGTTTCGTCTGTCTGTTGTAAGGTGGGAGGCACCCCTAAAGAAAGGATTGGAATAAGACCGGAACAGAAGATAAGAGAATCCGAAAAATGGGAATCCATGTGCAACCCTATTGTTCAAGCAGAGATTCTCAATTTTAAGAAAGTCGATTTGGCTATTATGCTAGGGCTTTGCATAGGGCATGACACCTTGTTTATTAAGTATTGTCGTGTTCCCATTACCGTGTTGGCGGTAAAGGACAGGGTGACAGGTCATAATCCGTTAGCGGCTCTCTATTTGTCTCGTTCCCCTTATTATGGAAGATTAATGGCTAAGCAAAAGAAAGATTCCGAATAGAGCAAGAGGCAACGGAACAGGTAAAAATGGACATGAAAGTGGTCTTTCAATTGATTAAAGAGAAGCTTGTTTTAAGGATACTTTTTACAATTATTGTTCTCCTGGCCTTGTATTTCTATAATGACCGCATTACCACAGAATACAGATACTCCAGGGATACGCAGATGCGGATAGCAGTAGTGAAAACTCTGGGCGGACCCGCCATACCTATTATTGCCCAGTGTTGTACTTCAAGAAATCTGGCAGAGGGGATCTATTCCCGTCGAAGTGATATGCCTGGCGGTTTCTGTTTCCATTCCGATTGCGATGTGGTTGCTACTCCCGGTCTACTTTCTGAGAAGGTTTATAGTATCAAAGTGATTAAAGAAAATCTATGATTATTGCAAAGCACATAAATCTCTTGCTGATGGCTGCGAGTAACCTTCACCGTTACAAGGCAAAGTCTATTGCCATCGTGGTTCCTCTGATCCTCATTATGGCGACCTCTTCCTTTATGATTTTTACGAGGGGTGGCTTTATAAAGGACGCGAAGACAGCCGAGGACTTCTTGCCGGATGTCACTGTTCAGAGGGTAGAAGCTGGCCGTATAGGAAAGATCTCCCTCGATATAAAGTCAGGGATTGAGAGTATTCCCCATGTGAGGCAGGTAATCCCGAGGGTATGGGGATACCTTCCCCTCAGAATTGACGAGACTGACGTTGCCTATACTCTGATGGGGTTGGATCTCAACCAGTTGATTTATCATGAAAAGTTACCCTGGGCTGTCGAGGCTGGTACTTTTCTGGTTCCTGGAGACCGCAACAGAGCAGTCCTGGGCAATGGGGTGGCCTTGATTTTTGGGGTTGGTATTGGAGATAGACTTCAAATCGAGGACACACTCGGAAATAAAGGTGAATTTGAGGTCATTGGAATCCTTAATAATACGGTTCAGGTATACAGTGCTGACCTGATCATTGTCTCTATTGAAGATGCCATGTTATTCTTTGATTATAGTGAAGATGAGGCATCGGATATGCTCGTCTATACAGACGCTCCCGAAAACGCGGACCTGGTAGCGTGGGAGATTACCAGACTCTTTAAGAATACGCGTGTTTTGACCAGAGGGGCTCTGACCGATTTAGTGAAAGAGGCGTTTGGACGACGTGGAGGGACTTTTCAGGCAATGTGGCTCATCTTGCTGGTAACTGTCCTTCTTTTGGTTTGGGCCCAGTCAGCACATATCAGCGTGGATGTGAGCAAAGAAATCGGGATATTAAAAGCCATTGGGTGGCAAACCGGCGAAATTATTGAGATGAGAATGATGGAGAGTCTGATGCTTGGGCTTATAGGGACATCAATAGGCGTTCTATCGGGTTTTATCTATGCCCTTATGGGTACACCGGGGATATCCGGCTATTGTTTAGGGTGTGCCAGTATATATCCGAAGTTTCCTGTTCCTGTTCATTGTGATTTTCAATCCCTTGTGCTTCTCTTTATTTTGGGTGTTGTACCACTTATGGGTGTGAGTATGATCCCTGCTTGGTTGGCAGGCATTATTGATCCTGATGAGGCGATAAGGAGCTAAGGGGTTTTCCGCAGGTTTTTTATGATTAAGGTAGAAAATGTGTCGAAAAAATACGAATCCGGCAAAGTAAGGGTCAACGCCCTAGACAATGTCTCTCTTGAGATTAAAAGTGGCGAATTTGTGATACTAAGTGGTCCCTCCGGATCCGGCAAGACCACCCTTCTGAATATCATTGGCCTTTTGACCCGAATTACGAGCGGGAGGCTATGGCTGGCAAACCAGGAGGTGTCACACTTCCCCGATCATTTTCTTTCATCTTTAAGGAGAGAGAAGATTGGTATTATCTTTCAGCAATTCAACCTTATTTCAGGATATACAGCCTGGGAAAATGTTTCTTTTCCTCTTTTACCACTAGGGGTTTCAGAGAGTGCAAGAAAAGAAAGGGCTATGGGACTCCTGGAAGAGATGAGCCTTGAAACTAGGGTAGACTTTATGGTCAATGAATTAAGCGGAGGGGAGCAGCAGCGTGTTGCAATTGCCCGGGCACTCATCAATGACCCTGAGATTATTCTGGCCGATGAACCCCTCTCCAATATAGACATGCGACATGTCACAATTGTCGTTGATATTCTTGAGAAACTGAAGAGAAGGGGAAAGACGATTATCGTATCATCTCACGATTCACAGAAACATATGGCCCACCTTGTGGATAATACAGTGTACTTTGAATCGGGTCGGGTATCTTGATGTAAAAGACTGGAGTAACAGACCATGATTCTGAACAGCTATATCGTAACATATCTAGTCTGTTCAGCTCTGTCGGTTATCGTAGGGCTAACTGCTGCATTGAGTGGCTTTCATATCTGGAAAAAGTGGGATATCAAAAGCCAGGCTGATGAACAGTATAGCCTGGAAAAGAAGGTGTATCTGATCATTACGATCATGTCCTTGGGATTCTTCTTGCGGCTTCTGATGGTGCCTTTATGGTTCTGGACTCTTCAGAGCATGATCGTATCGATTCCTGGTGCCATGTGTCTTGTGGGAGTGCACAATATCAATGCCCCTTTCTCCTATATTGCCAGTGGTCTTAAATTGATTCTACCTGCCCTTTACGGATATTGGCTGATACTGAACATACTAGATCGTCAGGTGGTCACGCAACCCTTTATGAAGCAAAAACTGATGTTTCTGACTCCCTTGGGGGGCTTTATCATGGCTGAAACGATACTCGACATCTCTTTTTTCTTTTCGACTCCTCCTCGTCAGGTTTCATGCTGCACATCGCTATTCGATATCCCAAGAGAAGATATTCTTCATATAGTTACCGAATCTACATGGGTATGGGTTGTTTTTTTCTATATTCTAGCACTCGTGATATTGGGAGAGGTCGTATATTTCATAATTGCCCAAAAGAGGAGTGTATTGCCTGGCAGGGGAAGGTGGTTTGGCAAGAAATCGGTCATGCTATCTGAAACAATTGGAATTGCAGTTACCCTTGTTGTATTTATTTTTGCTCTTCATACCAGGATAAGTCCGCTCTTTTTGGGACTTCCCTTTCATCACTGTGTCTTTTGCCTGGGACAGGAAGTAAGGGATGCTCTCGTATCTTTCAGTATGGTTTTCATAGGTCTTATCCTGTTATTGATATATTTTTGGGTTGTCTCCTCTACCAGATACAGGGAAGTTAACCTGGTATTGAGTGGAAATATGGTAATATTGCTGAAATTTTCAGGCACTATGCTCTCTTTGGGATTAATTATCTTATCGATACACCTTGTTTTGGCTCTATAGGTCTATCGAAAAACTCAAAAGCAAGGATTTGAAAAATGATGAAAAGCACAGGAATTATAATGTTTACTATTGGTTTTATTCTTTTTCCATGTTTTCTGGCCTTTGCTGTTGAG
Source organism: Thermodesulfobacteriota bacterium (assembly GCA_034189035.1). GTDB lineage: Bacteria > Desulfobacterota > UBA8473 > UBA8473 > UBA8473 > JAUXFK01. The sequence goes on along the minus strand of JAXHVA010000049.1, from coordinate 24,769 downwards.
CGATGTATTATGTGTGGGATGGACACGCAAAAAAGCGAAACAAAGTTTACGGTTCAGATAACCGAAGGCACTAAAGAAGTCCCTTCCGGAGAGTATTCTTTCTGTTGTTTGCACTGCCTGGTTCTTTTAAAGGCAAGGATAAAGGGGGGTAAGATCGATTCTATTATGGTTCGTGATTATAATACGGTTACCCATAAATATGACAGCGGGGATATGATCGATGCGAGAAAGGCCTTTTATCTGGTAGAAAGTAGACTGCGTCCAAAGGGCTCAATGGTCCCGTTTATGCTTGTCTTTTCTGCTCAAGAAACAGCCGAGACATTTCAAGAGGTCTATGGAGGAAGGGTATTGGATTGGGAAGGAATATGGAAATATACACAGGCCCATAAATAACCGGTGCGTATCTTTAAGGGGCTTCTCTATGGGCAATAAGCTATTAACAGTTCAGGAGGATCGATTATGAAGAAGATTTCGTTTTTATTTGTTATCTTAATGGTGTTGTGTCTTTCACTGAGCGATTTGGCTTTTGCAAAGGAAGATACAAAACATTTTGTATGTAAATACTGTGGGATGATTCTTGAGAAGTATGCTCACAGCAGGATGTATATAGAATACGAAGACGGGACAACAGAAGGTTTATGTAGTATACACTGTGCAGGGGTTGAATTTGCCCTCAAAATCGATAAAACACCAAAGGCGATAAAGGTCGGAGATTACAACACAAAAAAGCTAATTGATGCTGAAAAGGCTTTCTGGACAATCGGCGGAAATAAGCTGGGCGTTATGACAACAAGGGCAAAGTGGGCATTTGAGAGAGAGGGAGATGCAAAGAGGTTTGTAAGAGAAAACGGCGGCAGGCTTGCCACATTTGAAGATGCAATGAAGACGGCATATGAAGATATGTATCAGGATACGAAGATGATAAGGGAAAAGAGAAAAATGAAGAGGATAAAAAAGAAGACAGATTAGGAACTGGAGTTTCAAATCAATAAGAGGAGGGTTCGTATGGAGAAAAAAGAGAGGTTTGTTGTTATTGGGTGTGGGGGAGCAGGTGGGCCGGCAGCTATATTGTCAAAGAGGTTAAGGCCCGAATTAGACGTTACCGTCATTCGTGCAGAACCTTCTTTCATCGTCAGATGAGCTTTGCCTCATGCAGTGGCCGGTTTGGTCACTCTTGAATCCATTGCTAATCCTGACAAGATCTTTTTCCAGGACAGGAGAATCAATTCTCTAATTGCTAGGGCCACGGCTGTGGATACTGAAAAAAAGTTTGTCACTTTGGAGGATGGCAGTATACTTCCATACGATAAACTATTAATCGCAACTGGGGCAAGCCCCGTAATTCCCTCTATTGAAGGAAGGGATCTCGAAGGGGTGCTCACCTTGAGAGATACGTCGGATGCCCTTAAAATAAAGAACTACTTAGAAGAGAAAAATATTAAAAAATTGACTGTTTTGGGAGCAGGGTCAATAGCCCTGGAGTTAGCAACGCTCCTGCGTAAAACAAAATCATCCTTGGATATTACGTTAATTATCAGGTCTCGTGCGCTCAGGACGGCGCTGGATCCTGAGTTTTCCACAAGAGTAGAAGAGTATCTTATCGAAAAAGGAATCAAGCTGAAATTAGGAGAAAATGTAACACGAATATTGGGCAAAGAAGAAAATGTGAGTGGAGTTGAGCTAACGTCGGCGGAGAAGCTAGATACCGAAATGGTTATTGTTTCAATGGGAGTGAAAACAAATTTGGAGTTAGCAGAAAGTATAGGATTAGAAGTAGGTCGCTTTGGAATCAAGGTTAATCCATACATGGAAACTTCCGTTCCGGATGTCTTTGCTGCGGGGGACTGCGTTGAAAAGGAATGTTTTATTACAAAAAAGCCTGTTGCCGGACGAACTAGATCCCCGGCGGTTATCCAGGGAAGATTGGTAGCCAAGAGATTAGCAGGGTATGATATTAAGTTTCCTGGAGTATTCAGGAGCTTGGCAGTAAAACTTTTTGATAAATCTATTGCTTCGGTGGGTTTGACCGAAGTAGGGGCACAAGAGGAAGATATTGAACCCATCGGTAGTACTGTTGACTCAAGTAATATACATAAAATGCTGCCAGGTGTTAAGCCTTTTACCATGAAGCTTGTTTTTGATAAAAGAAACCATAAATTGATTGGAGGGCAGATTTTTGGCGATAGTGAGATGCCAGTTAAAGAGGTTGATACATTAACTGCTCTAATCTTAGGTAAAGCGACTATTTTTGATTTAACCACTTTTATGGCTACCGGTTATCCTGATCTATCTTCAGAACCCAGCAGAGAGCCAATTGCTTTGGCTGCAGAGCAGGCGCTTCAAAAAGTTAAAGGGACGAATTAAGATGAGATGTCCGAAAAATAGCAAAGGGGGAGGCAGAGGATGAAGAAGCATGATGCCGTTATTATTGGCGGAAGTATTGGAGGAATGGTTAGCGCGATTACCTGTCGGAGACATTATCCTGAAAAGAGTATCTTGTTGATCAGGAAAGAAGAACATGCCCTCGTTCCCTGTGGCATACCTTATATCTTTGGGACAGTGGGAAGTGTGGATAAAAACTTTTTGTCTGAAGCGGTATATGAAAAAAATAGAGTAGAGGTGATGATCGATGAAGTTACTGGTATTGATCCTGGAGCCAAGTGTCTTTCCACTGCAAAGGGAGAAGAGATGGTATATGATAAGCTTGTAATCGCAACAGGATCCATTCCAATTGTACCCCCTATTCCAGGTGTAGATAAAAAGAATGTCTTTGCCGGTAAAAAAGATGTTTTTCACCTGAGAGAATTCCTGGATAGGCTAAAAGTAACTTCAGACCTTGTCATTGTAGGTGGTGGTTTTATCGGGGTGGAGTTTGCTGATGAATGCAAAAAGAGCCGGGCTATTAATGTAAAATTGGTGGAGATGCTTCCCCATTGTTTAATGTTGGCATACGATGAAGACCTTTGTATTATGGCCGAAAATTTGTTGCAAGAAAGAGGAATTGATATTTTAACTTCTCAAAAGGTTGAAATGCTTTTGGGAAATGACAACGTCGACGGGGTCAAACTTACAAGTGGTGAAAAACTGAGAGCAGATGCAGTATTTCTTGGTATCGGGGTTACTCCTGACACAATACTTGCAGAAAAAGCCGGTCTGGAAATAGGACCCACAAAGAGTATTCAGGTGAATCGTTATATGCAGACCAGCGATGAAAATATCTTTGCTTGCGGTGACTGCACAGAAAAGGTGTCCTTTTTTGACGGTAAACCGTCCAACCTCAAGCTTGGCGCCCCAGCTAGCATGGAGGCTCGCATTGTCGGGGCGAATCTGTTTGAGATACAAAGGGCAAACCGAGGGGTGATCGGTGTCTTTTCAACTGCTCTGGGACCAATTTGCTTTGCAGTTGCTGGACTAACAGAACGTGCTGCTAAAGAGAAAGGATACAATATTGTCATTGGAGAGGCAGAGGCGATTAACCGTCACCCGGGAGGGATGCCCGAAGCAGAAAAAATGAAAGTGAAGCTTGTCTTTGAAAGAGACACTGGCATAATACTTGGAGGCCAGATCTCAGGCGCCAAAAGTGGGGGAGAGCTTATTAATACTGTTAGTAGTTGTATTTACAATGGAATGACTGCAGAAGATATGGCCATTTTTCAGATGGGGACCCAACCGGCTCTCACCGCTTCACCGATATTATATCAGCTTGTCAATGCCGCGGAAGAGGCGATAATTAACCTATAGCCAAATTGAACTGAAATTGATCAGTGCTATAGTGTTACTTTTATTGAGGTTTGTATAAAATGACTATTATAGGTATCACCGGCAGTATTGCATCCGGTAAAAGTACGGTTACGAAGTTTTTCATAGATTTGGGAGCACACCTGATAGATTGGGACGTTATTGGCCATGAAGTAATGCGGCCACAGATGAATGCGTGGAAAGGTGTTGTGGAACATTTTGGAAGAGAGGTCTTAAATGAAGACCAGACAATCAATCGAGAGATTTTGGGACAGTTGGTCTTTAATAGGCCTGAAGAATTACAAAAGCTGAATCAGATCGTTCATCCTGAGATATTCAAAGAAGATGCAAGATTGGTTCAAAAGATAAAGAGCGAGGATCCCAATGCAATAATAGTAAAAGAGATACCCTTGCTAACGGCTGAATCTAAGAATATGCTGGTTAACAAGGCAGTTGTGGTTTGCGCAACTGAAGACAATCAGATAAAACGATTGGGAAAACGAGGCCTTAGCAAAGAAGATGCAAAGAAGAGAATCGCTTCTCAGCTTTCTATGGAAGAGAAGCTGAAGTTTGCCGATTTCGTTATCTATAACGATGGGTCGATGGAGGAGACAAGAAGACAGGTAAAAGAAATCTATAATAAAATAGTCTCGGAAGAAGGTCATGTATAAGAAGGACTATTACAAGATATTAGGAGTAAAAAAGGATAGTACGGGAGAGGAAATAAAAAAGGCATATCGAAGGTTGGCCTTCCTTTATCATCCTGATAAAAATAACGGTAGTAAAGAGGCGGAGAAGAGGTTCAAAGAGGTTGGAGAGGCCTATGCCTTCTTGAGTGATAGAAAAAGAAAAGAAGAGAATGATCTATCTGAATTTACGAAATTTAGGTTCAGGCATAGTGCGGAGGATGTCTTTGAGGGATTCGACTTTGAGGATATATTAAAGCATTTTGACCTCAGCTCTAATAGGCATTCATCCAGCAGGTCTTTTTGCAGAAGGGGCGGTATGGGATGTGGTAAAAGGAAGACAGGGGCTTTCAAAAAAAGGTTTATGGATGAATATTCATCTAATTTTCAGAGTAGAAATATCCATCATGCGATTGACCTTGTTTACGATATATCATTGACTTTTTCAGAGGCTCTTTACGGGAGTGAAATAGAGTTTTTTTTAAGGAAAGGAAGGGAAAAAGAAAGGATGGTAATTAGCATACCCCCTGGTGTGGAGAACGGTACTCTATTAAAAGTCTCTCTCAAAGGAAAAGACAGTTATAAAGAGATGAGAGGCAACCTGTATTTAAAGGTAAGTTTAGTTGAAGATTGATTAGAGGAGGGGGATATTATGAGATCATTAGTAGTCTATTCAAGTCAGACAGGCAACACCCGTAAATTGGCGGAAACTGTGTATAGGGCATTAACAGGGGAAAAGAAGATTTGTCCCATTAGTGATGCCCTTGACCCTTCAGATTGGGACTTTATCGCTATGGGATTTTGGTTAAAGGCTGGAAAACCCGATCCTATGTCCCTGGAATATCTGCCAAGGATTAAAGGGAAATCCCTGTTTCTATTTGCTACACATGGAGCGGCTGGCGGCTCTGAACACGCTCTTAATGCGATGAATTATGCGAAGGAACTGGCTTTTAAGGCAAAAGTAGTGGGTTCATATAGCTGTCAAGGAGAGGTGGATCCCAAGATTATTGAGCATGCTCAAGCAAAACCCAAACCACCGGTTTGGATTGTCGATGCACCGGCAGCTGTTGGCCATCCTGATGAAACTGACATCGAGGAATTGAAAAGCCTTATTGTTTCCCTGACTGCTGTATAGGAGATTGCGCTAACTATCAGACAATTATATAAGAAAGTGTTTGGAATTACGTTGAGGTAATATTTATATGTCTGATATAAGAATATATCCTGACCCCATTTTACGAGGGAAATCTTTACCATTAAAAATAAAAGAAATCGATTCAAAAGCCTATGAAATGATTGATGAAATGGTGAGGGTTATGTATGCATATAAGGGGATTGGTCTTGCAGCACCCCAGATTGTCACACTATTCAGGATAATTGTAGTCGATACTGAGCAGGGTTCAATTCCGATAATCAACCCGTAGGTACTCGAATCTGAAGGAGAAGACACAGGGGAAGAAGGCTGTTTGAGTGTGCCGGAAGTTAGAGTAAATATTTTATAAGAGGTTTAAAGATACTCATTAGAGGAATAGACCTCGACGAAAAAGATATAGAACTTGAGGTATCAGGATTATTGGGCAGGGTATTCCAGTACGAAATTGACCACTTTTAGATGGAAAGCTAATGATATGCAAGAGATGAAGGGTATTGATCTCGAGGGAAATGAAGCATCTCCACTTGAAGTAGAAGGATTTTATGAATGCTGGCATCCTAATTGATAAGATAAGTTCGATATGTTATATAGATTAGCCTATTAAAAATGCTTTTAAAGGTAACCATTTATGAGACTTATCATAATAGGTGCGGATGCTACAGGGATGAGCGCTGCAAGCAGAGCGAAACGCAATATGCAGGATTTAGAAGTAATTGTCTTTGAAAAGACAGAGGACGTTTCCTATAGTGCCTGTGGTATGCCATATAACATTGCCGATCCGGATCGTCGTATTGAGGAACTGGTGGTTCGGAAAGCGGACGTATTCAGAGAAAAACAGGGGATAGATTTGCGAACCGGGCACATAGTGGAAATGATTGAGCCTGATAACAAGAGGGTGTCCGGTATAGATTCAAAAGAATACACGTTTAGTTTAAACTATGACAGGCTGCTCATAGCAACCGGTGCAGTACCAATACGACCGTTGCTTCCAGGGTTCGACTTACCTGGTGTAATGATACTGAAAAGTCTTGATGACGGCAGGAGGATAAAGGAGCATCTGAGAAAACAGAAAGTGAAGAAGGCCGTTATAATTGGGATGGGATACATTGCTATGGAGATGGCAGAATCACTGAAAACAAGGGGTATTGATGTTTCAATGATCAAACCGCGTAAGCGTTTTATCCCCTGGATGAATGAAAAGATGGCTGGGCTCATCAAAGAAGAGCTTGAGTTTCATGGAGTAGAGATCTATACTGGTTTGGATATTGAAAGAATAGAGAAGAACAGAGATGGACTGGGGGTAATTACGAAAGGTACAACATTTGATGCGCAGATGGTATTGATTGCAACCGGGGTTCGCCCTGCATATGAGCTTGCTGTAAGAGCTGGGCTGGAATTGGGGCCCTCCAATTCTATCTCAGTAAACCGCTGTATGCAGACGTCTGATCCGGATATATATGCAGCGGGTGACTGTGCCGATGCATATCATATGGTTACAGGGGAAAAGGTATGGATTCCACTGGCATTACGAGCAAACCGGTCAGGATGGGCAGCGGGTGACAATATGACGGGTAAAGAGAGTATCGTCGATGGTATCGTTGGAACAGCCGTATTTAAAGTTTTTGACCTCCAGGTTGCACGTACAGGGTTGAATATTGAGCAAGCAAAAAAAGCAGGCTTCAATCCACTTGAGAGAGTAATAGAAAGTTCAACAAGAGCGCATGCCCACCCAGGGAGTTCTCCCATATGGGTTCAGATGGTTGCAGATTGTAAAACAGGGAAGCTTCTCGGTGCACAGCTTCTTTCAAAAGAAGGTGCTGTACATCGTATTAATGCTGTTGCTGCTGCCCTTCATGCTAAAATGACCGTTGCTCAGTTTTCTCAGATCGATTTTGCATATGCGCCGCCCTTCGGTCCTGTTTGGGATCCTCTTCTTGTTGCTGCGAATCAGCTTATAAAGAAGTTATAGCGAGTATTTTCCGTCAAGGATATTTTTTAAAATCATTAAAGAGTTTTATTAATTATGTCTAAAATGTAGAATTTTAGCTTTATGAAAGGAGTCGCGTCAACGACAATCAAATTTTAATCCGCGTAAAACTCACGTCCAAGTGAGCGTAAAGAAAGAACAGTATATCACCATTCGATTCAGTAGATCCATTATTAACTCTGTCAGATATTAAATGTGAGGTTATCCCCTCTTCTTTTTTAACGCTCATCTGGACTCTCAAACAATACACGCATTAAAATTTGACCGTCGTTAACGTTTGATGATAGCTTTCTATTTCATAGCATTAAAATGATACCAAAAAAGAAGTTAATTGTTTAGCGATCCTAATAAGCCAGCGAGGTATTAATGAAGACCTATCTGGATTGTATCCCATGTTTCCTAAGGCAGGCGCTTGAAGCCTCGAGAATGGCCACAGAAGATGAGGCTGTTCGAAGAAAGGTTATTGAATCAGTTATGGAAAGGCTCCCCAGGCTCTCTTTCGATGTTTCTCCTCCTGAGATTGCTCAGGTAGTGCATGGATTGATCAAAGAGATTACTGGGGAATTGGATCCTTATAGGGAAATCAAGAAGAAACACAACGAGATCCTTCTAAAATTGTATTCTCCCCTTAAAGAAACAGTGAAGAACTCTCAGGATCGATTACTAACAGCTACAAAGATGGCTATAGCCGGAAACGTGATCGACCTGGGGGTACAAAATGAGATAAAAAATATTGAAGATTCAATATGCAGAGTATTGTCTTCGAACCTGGTTATTGATTATTATCGTGAATTTAAAGAGGCTTTGATAAATTCTGGTTTTGTTTTATACCTCGGGGACAACGCCGGGGAGATAGTCCTCGATATGATTCTGATAGAAGAGATAAAGAGGATGAAGGATATAGAGATAGTATTTCTAGTGAGGGGAGGGCCGATCATAAATGATGTTACAATGGAAGATGCAAAACTCGTTGGTATGAGCGATGTAGTGAGAGTGGTCTCCAATGGCTCCGACGCCCCTGCCACTATTCTCTCCCAGTGTTCTTCTGAAATATTAGAACTTTTTTCAAGGACTGATATGATTGTTTCAAAAGGGCAGGGAAATTATGAATCTCTGAGTGAAGAGGATAGAATATTCTTTCTTTTAAAGGCAAAGTGCCCTGTTGTGGCAAGGGAACTTGGAGTGAATATCGGAGATGCAATATTAATGGGTAACAGCTTTAGGGAAGCTTAAAACGTACGGCTATTCACATTTTCTTTATTAACGCCCTGAGCGCTCAGACAATATAGAGATTAAAATTTGGCCGTCGCATTTAAAACAAAAAATATAAAAAGCCAAACTGTTACGATTATTTAAAAACAAGGATAGAAGGACATGAGTATAGAAAAAAGTTCTACTGTACAGATCGAAGAGGCAGACAGGGTTGAAGTGACAACAATTATAGATAACTATATAGATAGTACCCTCGCAATGAGTGAGCCTCCATCGGAGATGATAAAGAGGCCCATGCTGGCTAAAGAAGGAAAGATACCAGCTCAAGGGCTTCTTGCAGAACACGGACTTTGTCTGTTGGTCAAAGTATTTAAAGGAGATCAATGCTACAGCGTGTTATTGGATTCAGGCTGGTCAAAGATAGGGATATTCCATAATATGAAGATGCTTGGGGTGGATGTTTCACAAATAGAGGCTGTGGTGATAAGTCATGGTCATATGGATCACTGTGGGGCATTGCCTGAAATATTGGATTCAATATCTCCCAGCAGCGCTCCTGTGATTATCCATCCAGATGCTTTTTTGCAAAGGATGATTTCATTACAGGGAGGAATAACCATAGAAATGCCTACTATGAAAGAATCCAGTATTAATAAGGCAGGTATTGAGGTAATAAAGACGAAAAGGCCACATTCTCTTGCCTCAGGGCTTGTATTTTCTCTTGGAGAGGTGGAAAGAATCACCGATTTTGAAGAAGGTATGCCAGGTTTCCTTATTAAACGTAATAATGAGTTTGAACCTGACTCAATTATAGACGATCAGGGATTGGTGATACATCTGAAAGGAAAAGGGCTGGTGATTATAACGGGTTGTGCCCACTCTGGAATAATCAATACAATTGAATACGCGAAGAAGATTACTCGTGTTGATACGATCTATGCTGTTATGGGGGGATTCCATTTGACTGGCCCTCAGTTCATGCTACTCACAGACAGAACAGTTGAGGAGCTGAAGAAGGTTAAACCATCGATTATCATCCCGATGCATTGTACCTGTTGGGTAACAATGAATTGGATTGAAAGAGAGTTTCCCGATCAATTTATATTAAACAGTGTGGGCACGACATTTTCTTTTTAATATTATACTACTACGATAGATAACATTTAAAATAAGATCGTAGAATTCTTTACTACGAAGAAAGGAGAGTTAAATAAGATGGAAAAAAAAGAAAGACAGGAAAGAGGCGAATATCTAAAAAAGGATATTAAGGAACTGGAAAGTGAAAGACAGTGGTGGTGGGCAGCAGAAAAAAAGAGATCCAAAAGACTGGATTACTTGAGAAAGGCGGTCTGGAAGAAGGGGAAAAAGGGAGGGATGTACGAACCTGGTATAAAGGTTGACCTTGAGAGACCGATTTTATTTACTGAGGCCTGGAAGAAAAACGAGAATGATTCCGTAATGATGAGGAGAGCAAAGGCGCTAGCCCATGTATTCGATAATATCACTATCTTTATAACAGATCATGCACAGATCGTGGGATATGAGGGGAGCCTTCCAAACACGTTACATTGGTATAATGACTTAGCAAGCTTTCTCAACGAGGAGGTATACAACGATCCGGTTGTAATACCTGAGCCACAAAAGGAATCGCTAAGGACAATGGCGGATCTTAACAACTATTGGAGTACCAGAGATAGCCTAGGGAAGGTACTTAGGGAGTTCTCCAGTGAAGAGGCTGTCAAGCTCATGACTACCGTTCTTTTGTGGGGTATTCCTGTTGGTGGCAGTTGGGGGTATTCTGGAAAAGACTATGAATACTTCATGACCGGGAAGAGAGGGTTTGAGGACATACTAAATGAGATACAAGAGAGGATAGACGAGGCAGAACAGAAGATAGACGGCAATCCAGGGCCTGAGGCTCTTCCACTGTATGACAAGCTTCTGAACTGGGAGGCAATGGAGATCATCTTAAATGCCTGCATCAGGATGGCGAAGCGTTATGCCAGGCTGGCGAGGATTATAGCAGAGAACTTCGAGTCGGATTCTAAACGAAAGGAAGAGTTATTGCGTATATCAGAGACATGTGAGCAAGTACCGGCAAAGCCTCCGAGGAATTTTCAGGAGTCATTGCAATACGACTACTTTATACAGGTTTGGGCTAGATTTGAGGATGCGGAGTCCGCATGGCCTGCTCGCCCGGATTATTACCACTGGCCTTACTACAACAAAGATGTGAACATAGATAAGCGTATTACCAGAGAAGAGGCGCTCGATCTCGTCGGTGAGTTTATGATCCGTGCCTATGAGATGGGACATTATATCCCAAGATTTGCAGCTGAGGGACTTCAGGGCGTAGTGGGTACTTATGTATGGACATTGGGTGGTGTCAATACTGATGGTGCAGATGCGTGCAATGATTTGACCATAGCCTTTTTGCAGGCGGCAAGGCTTGTACGTGTAGCGAATCCGACCTTTGGTTTCAGGTGGCATCCCAAGGTAAAGGACGAAGTGATGAGAGAGGTATTCGAGTGTATCCGTCATGGTCTCGGTTATCCGAGCATACGCCATGATCCGGTTCTGATAGCCAATGGTATGTACTGGCATAAACATCCGCTGAAAGAGATGAGGACATGGGTACACCAGGCCTGTATGTCGCCATGTCCTGCCACCAAGCATGGTACCCAGCCCTGTCGTATGGCTTCAGCGACATTGAATACTTCGAAGATGGTGGAGTATGCTCTGCATAACGGCTACGACCATATAATAAATATGCAAATGGGGCCTAAAACAGGCGATGCGAGGAAGTTTACCGACTTTGAGCAGTTATTTGAGGCCTGGGTAAAGCAGATGGAATGGTTGATGAACTTTGGAGTGAGGATAGTAAACCGCGCTCGGGTTAAGAGCTCAGACTATTATGGCAGGCCTTTTCTATCAGCTATATCCGAGCGTTCTATAGAGAATGGTCGTGATATTATAGACCCGGAAGGAGAGCGTGGTAATGCCTGGGTTACTTTTTTTACATGGGTAGAGAATGCGGATAGTCTGGCAGCTGTAAAGAAACTGGTTTTCGATGAGAAAAAATATACTATGGATGAGTTGGTAGATGCCCTGGAGAACAATTGGGAAAGCAAAGAGGAGATGCGTCTTGATTTTGTGAAGAATGCGCCCAAGTGGGGAAATGATAATGATTATGCGGACGAGATGATGGTTCGGTGTCTCAGGGAGGCGGCCAGACACTCACTGGAGGTAAGGTGTCCTTCCGGGAATCCGTGGCCTGCTCTTCCAGAGAATGTGAGTGGTAATATTCACTTTGCCCCCTTGGTACATGCCCTGCCTAACGGCAGAAGGCTGGGAGATGCACTTTACGATGGTGGGATATCTCCTGGGCCCGGACTGGACAAGAAGGGTCCTACTGCTGTATTAAAGTCATGCGCAAAGATAGACCATGTGACAGAGGGTAGGGCATTTTTATTGAACCAGAGGCTTTCACCGACTCAGCTCCATGGTGAGAAGGGTTATAAGCTCTGGAAGTCATACATGCGAACATGGGGGGATTTAGGTATTGATCATGTTCAGTTTAATATGATAGACGACGCAACGCTTCGTGCAGCGCAGAAGGATCCGGAGAAATATCAAGAAGTGATCGTACGAGTAGCAGGTTACAGTGCGCATTTTGTGGACATCAGTCGTAAGACGCAGGATAATATAATACAAAGGACGATACAGGGGCTAAGATAAGAAATGTGGTTGGAGGATTCGAGTATTGAGTCCTCTATAAGAAAAAATAAGAGAAGGTTAGAATTCTAAAAGGTTTCGAATAGTACAACTCCAACAAATAACGTAACCATGCACTAGATATGGTTTTTGTTAATATAAGATAACTGTTCACAGGTTATAGGTATCAGCTGTAGTCTATGCTTTGGGGCTGAGAGGTGAAAAACCTATCCTGATATTTAAAATAAAGGGTTAGAAAGAAAAATAAACTATGAATATTGAAGGACTGACAAAGAAGGTCAGTATGAAACTCTTAGAAGAAGAGGGCAAAAAACGAGGCATACGGACCAGTTGTGTTAAGTAGATCGACATTGTAAACTTCCTAAAGAGGTGTTGGAGGATCTAGCTTCTAAGGCGAAGGAGTGAGGTTTTAACGCTCTCTACACTGCCCAAAAAAGTTGCACGCGTTATAATGTGAACCCTTTGCTGAGTGAGGTCATTGGCCATTTATAAAAAATTAAAGGAGGTGAAAAATGGTTCAAACCTTTGTAGATAACAGGATACTCTGCTATACAAAGAATATTCATGCTGGTTCAGAGATGCTGGACAATGGGAAGACTTTGGCCAGGGTAAGAATAGATGATACATTCTTATCCGCTGAATTGGAGATGGAAGTAAAATTACCCGATTTAAAGATCGAATCTATAAAAGGCAGGATTACTCGATCTTTTGCTGAAAATTGCAAAGATAATGCCGAGGTTTTGCAACGTGCAGTGGGTATGCGAGTAGGCCCGGGTATTACAAGAATGGTTAGGGAAACAATAGGAGGGTCTAATGGATGCAATGCCTTTGCCGATATGATCCTCGAAGGCTGCAATGCGGTGATTATGGGGTTTACAGTAGATGAGTTGGACAAACAGCTCGCATCAGATAATGACGAAGCCTTTGGAGATGTACTGAAGTATATGTTGGAAAATAACCCAAGGATAGCGAGTTGTATAGCATTCACAGAAGGAAATGAACTGAGAAGAAGATTGGGGGTATAGAAGATGTTTGAGTTTACAAGGTCAAAGTCCATAGGTGTGGAAAAGAGAGAAGAGGGCATCTATTTAGTGCATGGATTTCTCGACGATAATGTTTATACAATAGAGCTGGACCTCGAAGTAAAAACCCCTGAATTTACTATAGTCAGCGCAAGAGGGCATATGAAGAGGTACACTACCCCGGAATGTCCCAAGGCACCGACCATACTGGATGATACTGTAGGACTTGAGATCGGCGGTGCTGATTTTGATACAAAGATAAAGAAACTTGTTGGCAGAGGTGGATGCCGCCATCTGGCAGATCTCTTTATTGAGTGTTGTAATGCCGTCTTTCCGGCCTCTTTACAGGTGCATTGGAAGGACGCGAAATCCAATGAGATCAGTAAGGATGACTTTATTAAGGATTTGATGAGCAATGAGCCTAAAATAAGAGACAGGTGTAAAACATATTCCAAAGATGGTGAGCTGGTGAAAAGACTGGGGGTTTCGTGGTGAGCAAGATGCGAATTGATCTGCATGTTCATACAAATAGCCTTTCTCCTTGCAGTGAAATGGATCCGCAAGAAGCGATCTTTGAGGCAAAGAGGATTGGACTGGACGGGATATGCTTTACAGAGCATAATAAACCATGGCCAGATAAGGAGATTTCTCAGATTAGGGGTAAATCCGGGATAACTATCTTCCATGGAATAGAGGTAGATACTACGGAAGGGCACGTATTGGTTTTTGGACTCTGTAGGGATTTTCAAGGAATTACCCCTATCGAGGAATTGCGTCAAATGGTTGTTGAAGAAGATGGATTTATGGTAGCAGCCCATCCATTCAGGGGCTTTCTGTTATTTGGGTATTCCAAATTACAGATGGATATGGATAATGCCTGCAATAATCCTGTATTTAAATTTGTTGACGGTATGGAGGTATTGAGTGGGAAGCAGACGCCGAAAGAGAACGATTTTTCACTTAAGGTATGCCAGAGGATCGATAAAAGGGGAGTAGGCGGAAGTGATGCCCACGCCACAAAGGATATAGGAAAATGTGTCACAGTCTTTGAAAATAGGATAGAAGGACAATCAGACCTTATAAAAGAGTTAAAGGCCGGAAGATTCAAGGCTGACTATTTCCGAAAGACCTGAGGATAACTCTTTATAGCTATGGATCGAGGAGGGGAAAATGGAAAACTGGGAGAGTATAATTAGAAGGGTGGAGTTGCTATTACGACTCAAGACCTTTCCTGTAGGATTCAAACTCTTGGAAGATGCCAAAGAGATAGAGGGAAACAAATGGATACGCCGCCCTGTAAAAAAGTTTACCCTCTGTCAGCTTATAACTATAGTTCGCACATTTGACTGGACTATAGGGGCTACTGCCGATGAACTTATTGGACCGGGCTGTAGTGGAATGATCGGATTAGAAGAGAAACCGGATTTCATTAAAGATGGAAGTTTCCGGTCGATTGTGTGGTGTAAAACAAAAGAAGATGCCAAGAAGTGCGAAGACCAAATGCCGAGTATACCGGTTGGGAAATACAATGCAGTACTAATTGGGCCATTGGTCTACAGCCCCTTTGATCCGGATATTGTGTTGATATACGGAAACCCTGCCCAGATGATACTACTGATCAATGCTCTTCAATTCGAAGACTATGAACAGTTTCAATTCTTTTGTGTTGGGGAATCAGCATGTGCAGACTCCATTGCCCGGTGTTATTTAAATAACAAGCCCTCTCTTGCCATTCCCTGTTATGGAGAGAGGAGGTATGGACATGTCCAGGATGATGAACTGGTAATGGCATTGCCTGCTTCATCGATGAAAAAGGCATTGTCTGGTCTGGAAGAACTCTATAACAGGGGTATTCGTTATCCTATCTCCCATTTTGGGGCACAGGCTGATCCACTCCCTGGTTTCCCCCCTGCGTATCATCTTTTATGGGGTGGTTCGGAAGAGGATTCGGGGTTTAAGAGATTCGATAGATAGGTAAAAACATACTTGACATTGTATATCTATCGATGTACATAAACAAATAAATGACTATTGAGTTAATTCAGCAAAGGCAGTTACATTATAACCCGTTCAAAACTCGCTAGTTAGTGAGCATAAAGAAAGAACAGTATTGATAATTTGAATTAGATAGTTACAAGTGTATCAGTTAAGACTCACAACCAAGAAACAATCTTCTGTTCTTTCTTAACGCTCAATACACTGCTCAGATAAGTTGCATGCCCTATAATGTAACTGCCTTTGCTGTGACTGATTTTTTGCTGAGGGGAGGCAATAACCATTAAAAATAGTTGTAACTACTCAGGTGGGTAGGCTGAAGGTTGTTAGCTCCTTCATTCTAAACAGCTTCAGTCTGATTATATGAGTAGTTACAAAAATTGTATAGAAAAAGGGGAGGATTATGAAGAGGAAGGTAAAGTTATTGACTTGTGTAGGGATAACACTGGCTATGCTGTTTTTTCTCTCATTTCTCATTCTTCCTACCGGTGTAAAGGCTAAGGCTAAAGTCGTAGCCATTGAAGGAATGAAATATAATGTCAATTCCTCAGTGAAAGATAACTTAAATAATCTTGTCGGCAAGAAGGTATATTTATACCTTGATTCTGGAAAGACTATGTCAGGTTTCGTCAAGAAGGTCGAAAATCACTTAATCCATCTGGAAAAGCTAGATGGCAAAGATTTTTTTGATGCTCTTATCCGTATTGAAAATATCAGCGCACTAGAGGCCAGGTTTCGAGAATATCAGCGCTGATAGACCCTATGTCATCCACCCTTCAGGCCTGTTCCCAAATGTATATCCACAAAAATTACAGTACCAAAAACTGGCACTTTCGTCTGCCTCAGCTCAGAAATTGCCGTCTTTTCTTTCTGTCCAGGGTTTTGGTCCGCTCGTCATAGCAAATGGGTTGAAAGAATAGGCGTGCATCTTCATGAAGTCTTCGCCGCATTTGGGACAGGGTTTCACCTCAGGCTCCTCGATTTTTTTCTTTATCTTTGAAGCCTTTTTTTGAATAACACCATACATCTTTGTCACCTCTTATATACTATTTTAATTTTGTTTTAGTTTCTCATAAAAATATAAATGTGTCAAAAGAAAAAAAATGTTATGTGAAAATGATACAATTATTTGATATCCCAGGCAAAATATCGCAGAAAGTCATTTAGAAGGTTAAAGGGTATCGTTTATAAATATACATATCTGAACAAAAAGGAGTCTTCTTAATGAAGAAGAAAATGATTTTTACGTTTTTATTCATACTGTTATCTGTAACATCAATTGGTTATTGTGTTTTTGACTCTGCTGGTTTTGGTTCAGAAAAACCATTAGAAATAAGAAGGATAGCGCCTGCCGGCGAGGATGTGCTGGTTGGCAGGCAAATCGTTATTCAATTTAATCGTCCTGTGGGTTCCTGTAGGACTCATGTCGCGAACACCTGAAGAAATACCAATTGAAATCTCACCACCCCTTAAGTGTGAATGGCGTTGGCTGAATACCAGCGCACTCGCATGCCAGTTATGTGAAGAAGATGCATTGAAACCCGCTACTCGCTATGAATTAACGATTCATCCAGGCATCAAAGCTGAGGATGGAAGCACTATTGAAAAGAGATATGATCATAAATTTATAACCAAAAGACCAAAGATACGTTATGCATGGTTTGATAACTGGAGGTCTCCTGGTATGCCGGTGATTCGGGCTACCTTTAACCAGCCAGTCAGCAAGGATTCAGTTGAGAAACATCTATATATGTATCAGGGGTATGAACCGGAGACACGCCATCCTTTGAAAGCAGAACCCGATCTGCAGGATCATGAAAGGCCTCATATACTCCCGCTTTTTCAAGAAGGATACTCTATAGATTTCGGTAAAAGGCACCCTGAAAAAAGTGACGATGACCCGAGGCAAATAAGAGGCGTTCAAGCACGTCGGATATGGCTTGTTTCCCCGCAAAAGGAACTTCCTTTGGACTCATATATTGAACTGATGATCGAGCCGGGTTTGGTTTCAGCACTGGGACCGGAAAAAGGAGTAACAAAGAGAACCGTAGTTGCTTTTCATACATTTCCCGAATTTGAGTTCATAGGTGTGCAAGGGTACACAAATAATAGCAAGTCAAAGATAGTTACCCCAGATGATCCGGACAAATTTCAGGTGAGATTCAATCCTCTTAACAACTATATCACTCGTTTTTAGTTCACCTGTTATGCAAGAAGAGATTAAGGCGCATGTTGAATTTCTTCCTGATTTGGCAGGGAGCAGAAAAGATTATGATCCATGGGTAAAAAGACGCAGTTATTCCCACTTAAAAAATCAGCATAAGAGGAGGTCAGATATACCATGTATTTCTTCCTGAAGTCTTAAAGGCATGGCAAGAGTATAATGTAAAGTCAAAGATACTTGAGTTAAAGGATGAATTTGGACGCAAATTACCTGAACCGATTAATCTCTCTTTTTTTACGGATCATAGAAAACCGGACTTTCATCTCATACACAAAACCGCAGTGTTGGAGAAGGGAGTTGACACAAAAGTACCTTTGGTAGTAACAAACCTTAAAGAGGCTCTGTTGCGTTATAAAAAACATACCAAAAAGTACCGTTCAGACAACCAGTCATACAAGATAGAGATACCTGAAGTCGAGGATATAGCTTTCCCGGTCCCCCTTGGTATTCGTGATATATTAAAAGGAGAAGCCGGTGCAGTATATGGCAGGGTATCCACAAGACCTCCTGTAATCAAAGATGAAAGAGAATATAATTTTTTTGCTCAGATAACACCTTTTCAAGTACACGTAAAGATCGGGCACTTTAATACACTCATATGGGTTACAGATCTATCATTCGGCGAACCGGTTGCTGATGCTCGTGTAAGTATATATAAAGATTCGATATCATCACTTTCAAAGACCAAATCCATTGAGGCCAAAACCGACAAGCAGGGGATTGCAGTATTCCCAGGAACCGAGCAGTTGGATCCTAAACTTGAAACATTTAAATGGTGCTATCGTAATAGGGACGAGTGTACCAGGCTGTTTGTCCGTGTTGTTAAAGATAAGGATATTGCTTTATTGCCCCTTGAATACCGATTCCTGATCGATACCTATCGTGTTTCCAGATATACGGTCGGCTCTTCACAGAAGAAAAGGTATGGGCATATTCGTGCATGGGGGACAACTGCCCAAGGTGTATACAGGGCTGGGGATACGATTGAGTATAAACTCTATGTGCGAAATCAAAACAATGAAAGGTTTACAAAGCCCCCGCGCAGTGGATATAGATTAAAAATAATAGATCCTACGGGGAAGACGGTTCATGAACTGAAAGATATAGGACTTTCAGAATTCGGGGCGTATAGTGGTGATTTTACAGTGCAGAATAACGGGGCGGTTGGATGGTATTGCTTTCAACTCAGTGCGGATTTTACAAAATTTACATGGCAGCCCATCCGTGTCCTCGTGAGTGATTTTACACCATTCCCTTTCGTGTTGAAAATGAGATCAATGGTGACGTATTTCATCAGGAAGACGAAGTAGAAGTTACAACATTTGCAAAGCTGCATGCAGGGGGGCCGTATACGGATGCGTCTACGCGTGTAACAGCCAGATTAACTAGCCGTTATTTTTCCTCAAAACACCACATAGCAAAAGGATTTATATTCGATACCTTCAAGCCTCAAAGTCAAAGGGCTCAAACCATCTTTCAAGAGAGGAAGGTCCTCGATAACCAGGGAAAGCTTATGAGTAGATTTACCCTTTCTGATAAAGGGGTTTTATATGGCAGGTTAATAGTTGAAAGCGCTGTGCAGGATGACCGGGGCAAATATATAGCTGGCTTTGTATCGGCTGACTATGTCGGTCGAGATAGATTTTGTTGGATTGAAACATACAAAATGGATCTACCATGAAGATGAACCCGCTCAAATAGGTTTTCTTGTCGTTGATGAACTTGGCGAGCCTGTTAAAGATACAGATGTTAAGATGAAGATTGAACGTCTTGTTACAAAAGCATCGAGAGTAAAAGGAGCTGGCAGTGCATATCTTACGCATTACACAGATGAATGGGGAGTAGTTTCTGATGGAGATTATCAGTCTGTTGACGGACCGGGTGTTTGTGAATTCATCCCTTCAGATCCCGGATCTTATCGGATTACAGCATCGATTCAGGATACAAAAAAACGTACTCATAGTACGCAACTGAGGACCTGGGTAGCAGGTAAAGGACAGGTCGTATGGCGACAACCGAATGATAATAGTCTGGAAATTATACCTGAGCAAGAAGAGTATCATATTGGGGATACTGCTCGATATTTGATAAAGAACCCATTTCCCGGCGCGAATGCCTTAATAACAGTTGAGAGATATGGGATAATGAAACACTGGATACAGAATCTTGAAAGCAATACCTCAATCGTTGAATTCCAGGTTACTCCCGATTATCTTCCAGGATTTTACCTGTCAATTGTGGTTACATCACCCCGTGTTGAAGAGCATCTGGGAGAAGGGGGCGTTGATCTTGGCAAACCTGCTTTTCGTATTGGATATGTTTCAGTACCTGTAAAGGATCCTTACAAAGAGATCATTGTCAATGTTACACCGGAAAGGGATGAGTATAAACCACGAGACAGGGTAAAGGTTGCGCTTCGAGCGAATCCACGAAATTCAGACAAAAAAGAGCCGATTGAGCTTGCTATTGCCGTACTTGATGAAGCTGTTTTTGACATGTTGACACAGGGGAGGGATTACTATGATCCATATAAGGGGTTTTATCGACTTGACCGGCTGGATCTGAACAATTACGGTCTGCTGATGCGTTTAGTCGGGCTACAGGAATTTGAGAAAAAGGGGGCAAACCCTGGAGGAGGAGGTGGCCCTGATATCAGCATGCGATCTGTTTTCAAATTTGTCAGTTACTGGAATCCATCTTTAAAAACAGATAAAAAAGGAGAGGCCACAATTGAGTTTGAAGTGCCTGACAATCTTACAGGCTGGCGGATTTTTGCCATGGCAGTTACTCCTTCTGATAGAATGGGATTGGGCGATAAGAATTTTAAAGTAAACCGTCCTACAGAAATCAGACCGGTCATGCCAAACCAGGTAACACAAGGGGATAGTTTTAAAGGTGGATTCTCTATTATGAATCGAACGGATAAACCCCGTGAACTGTCGATATTAATGCATGTGTCCGGCCCAATTGATAGTACTGAAACCCGGCCCGAGTATGATGAGCAGATCACATTGGATCCTTACAAACGAACAAACGTGTGGATGCCGATAAAGACAAAAGCCTCTGGTGATCTATTATTTAGAGTTACAGCCGGTGATATGATTGATGGTGATAGGCTAGAGCACATTGTACCTGTAAAAAAACGCAGGTCAATTGAGACTGCCGCCACGTATGGCACAACAACCGCTGATGAAACTTCAGAGCAGATCCTTTTTCCAAAAGATATATATTCTGATGTGGGGGATCTGAGTGTAGTCATGTCACCAACTGTAATAGGAAATGTTAAAGGCGCATTTCAATATATGCGCAACTTTCCGTATACTTGCTGGGAACAGAAACTCACTAAAGGGGTGATGGCCTCGCATTACGTAAACCTGAAAGAGTATATGCCGAAAGAATTTCAGTGGGAAGGAAGCGAAAAACTGTCTGAAGAGACACTCTCCCAAGCCGCTCATTTTCAAGCCCCAAATGGCGGAATAGCCTATTTTGTTCCTTTGGATATCTATGCCAGCCCATATCTTTCTGCGTATACTGCACTGGCATTTAATTGGCTGAGAAGCAGTGGTTATGAACTCCCTGAACAAGTAGAGAAAAGACTCCATCGATACTTGGAAAACCTCCTAAAAAAAGATGTTTTCCCAACATTTTACTCAAAAGGGATGTCTTCAACAGTACGGGCTGTTGCACTGGCAGCACTTGCAGAACATGGCCGAATTTCTTTGTCCGATCTGGAGCGTTATCATCCCCATGTTCCATTTATGAGTCTGTTCGGAAAGGCGCATTATCTACAGGCCGCAATACGAGTCGATGAAGCTGAATCGATCGCTAAAGTTATGGCCAATCAGATTCTTGCACATTCCAGTCAAACTGGAGGAAAATTCTTTTTCAATGAAGAGATCGATGACAGTTTCAAACGAATTTTAGCAACCCCTTTGCGTGCGAATGCAGCTATCCTCTCTGCTCTTTGTGTGTTCGGTGAGAAGAAAGAAGGGGCGGATTTAATTGGCGATATTCCATTTAAGTTGGTCCGTGGACTCACGCAGGCAAGAGGAAATAGAGATCATTGGGAAAATACTCAAGAAAATATATTTTGCATGAACCCACTTATCGATTACTCCCGAGTCTATGAAAGTGAATCCCCCAAGATGACGGTCAAGGTATTCATTGATGCACAATTACTGGGAAAGACCGAGTTTGCCGATCTGAAGGATGATGCTGTAGACTTAATACGTCCAATCGCTGAAGCGGACCTTGGGAAGAAAGCCCAGGTTACGATTAAGCGGAAAGGAAAAGGACGGTTGTATTATGGTGCGAGATTGCATTTTACCTCTTTGGTTGAGCATACTGCTCGTATAAATTCCGGCATCGAAATTCGACGGGAATACAGTGTTGAACGAGATGGCGAATGGATTTTGCTCAATTCTCCGATGGAGATAAAACGAGGAGAGCTGATCAGGGTGGATATCTTCCTGTCACTCCCAACAGTGAGGAACTTTGTTGTTATAGATGATCCTGTGCCTGGAGGTCTTGAACCTGTAAACAGGGATTTGGCTACAGCGTCTGCTGTAGATGCTGACAAAGGAACCTTCAAGGCATCCAGTGGGTCGTGGTGGTTTCGCTTTTCTGATTGGTGCTCATATAACACATCGAGATGGAGTTTTTATCATAGAGAAATGCGTCATGATTCAGTTCGCTTTTATTCAGACTATCTTCCTGCAGGGAACTATCATGTATCCTATACTGCACAGGCGATTGCCTCAGGAAAGTTTGTCGAGATGTCTGTTCATGCAAAGGAGATGTATGACCCGGATGTATTTGGCAAGGGAATACATGCTCTACTTCACGTCTTAGATGAAGTGAACAATTGATTGTTAGCGAGCCATAAACCCATTATGAACAAAAAGAATCTTTATATACTCATATCTATCGGTGTAATGGTATCGGTTGTTTCCTTTTCATATTCGAAACCAGAAAGGGCGTGCTGCCTGTACCTGACTCGCTCCGTCAAATCACATCTGATGTCCAAAGATTGCAGGTTCTTGATCGGTATGGAACACCACTCACAATTACATATCAAAACCGCTGGAATATCCATGATTATGTCGAGCTTCATGATATCCCGGAATTTATGCAGAAGATATTTGTCATCTCAGAAGACAAGAGATTTCCAATGCATAATGGGGTTGACTGGTATGCTCGTTTTCATGCCCTATGGCAGAATATCTGTTCTTTCAGTGCGATATGTGGAGCCAGTACGATTTCAGAACAGGTCATAAGGATGATACATCCCCGTCCACGCACCCTATGGTCAAGATGGCTGGAGGGGATAGAGGCGAGTAACTTAGAAAAGAAGGTGGCAAAAGAGGATATCTTCGAGTTTTATCTGAACCAGGTCCCTTATGCTTCAAATCGTAGAGGTGTCCTCCAGGCAGCGCAATATTACTTTGACCGAGACCTCGATACCCTGAGTCGTAAAGAGATGATTGCCCTTGCAATACTCGTGAGGGCTCCCTCTCATTTTGATCTCTATAAAAGCACAGAAGAAATCAATCCATTGATAAGAGTCCTTGCAGAAAAACTCAAAAAAAAGGACATATTATCAGACGAAGAGTTCTCGCAGATTACTAATGAGCGATTCGACTTGTTAAGATCTCAATTGCCTATTCATGCCGGCCGTTTTGTTCGATATATTTTTAACAAGAGTCACACGCAGTTACTTCAGAACAGACAGGGCATACATACAACTTTAGATAGCAATATACAGCGAATTGTACAGGAGATCATTGACCAATGTGTGAGAGAACTAAGAGATCGACGGGTATATAATGGTGCCGCTCTTGTTGTTGATCACACAAACAATGAAATTCTTGCATGGGGAGTTGCAGGCCATAAAGACAAGGAGGTACCTGCCGGTTTAATCGATGCGGTTACAACTCCAAGGCAACCCGGTTCATCCCTAAAGCCTTTTTTATACGCCCTGTCTATGGAAAACGGCTGGACAGCAGCCACAATAATTACAGATTCCCCATTGGCAGAGCCTGTTGGCACAGGCCTGCATACGTATCAAAATTATAATCGTTCGTTTTATGGGCGTGTGACATTGCGGAAGGCCTTGGGGAACTCTTTAAATATCCCTGCGATTCGAACGATTCAGTTTGTAGGTGTTGATAGGTATTTGTCATGCTTGCATGATTTGGGTTTTAAAAGCCTTACACAACATCCTGATTTCTACGGTGACGGTTTGGCATTGGGAAATGGGGAGGTGACATTGTTTGAGCTTGTTCAGGCATATACTGTAATTGCACGTCATGGGAGATTTTTACCGATAACCGCTTTGCAGGAGCAGGTTTTAAGCCGTGTTCCAAAGATACTATTCTCTGAAGAGGTAACCTCGATTATTGCAAACATTCTGTCAGACCCTGAAGCAAGATATCTGGAGTTTGGGAATGGCAGTTTACTAAACTTTCCTTTACAGACCGCTGTAAAGACCGGTACGTCAAATGATTATCGGGATGCATGGGCAATTGGATTTAATTATCATTATACTGCAGGGGTCTGGATGGGAAACCTTGATGGTACGCAAACGGATGGTGTTACCGGCTCAATCGGACCGGCTATGGCACTGAGAACAATCTTCTCGGAGCTTAATAAGTTTAAAGAGACGCGTCCCTTATATCTCAGTCCAAAGCTCATTCAACAGGATATCTGCGATAAGAGCCTTCAGTCCAAAGAGCGAGATTGCTATGCCCGTACAGAATGGTTTGTCCGTGGCACTGAACCGAAGGGCCCTGTATCTGAGTCTTCAAAAGAGCGTATTCGCTTTTGCCAGCCGACAGATGCGCTCCTTCTTGCAATGGATCCAAGGATACCGGATGATTATGAGGCGTTTGAGTTTTACAGCGATTTTCGCACCGCTATGTGAGACATAATTGATCTTCACTCATCAATGAAACTCGAACTGCAGGCGTTTATTCCCGAGCCAGGATATGCTCGTGGCCTTCTTATCTAACTGGGCTG
>JAXHVA010000048.1:0-32015 GCA_034189035.1 Thermodesulfobacteriota bacterium | reverse complement strand
GCTTTCCAGGTGTAGAATTGGTGCTTATTGGTTCGCCGAAATTAAGGGAAGTTTATGCAAGCAATCCGAAGGTTCGCATTCAACCATTTCACTATGTACGACGCGGGAATTTAATCGAACGTTTTAATTCCTGGTTGGGTTTGCTCACTGTAGTGGAGAACGAGATAAAAGAATATCAGTCGGGTGAAGTACTCTTGTTCGATCCGGATTCGCGTTTGAGTCAGCTTGGAGTTTTGCCACTTATCGAAAGTGAAAGTTACTTCTTCTTTAACAGTCGTGGAAAAGATTCTTATCCTAAAAAGATATCCATTGCTGAGCTCGCTAATTTCTGGCTTGATACTGTACTTGGCCCAGGCCAATTCTGCTATCCAAAGGTATGGCCTATACAGAATCATTTGGATAACGCAGCAATAGCTGTTGATAAGTTACATGCCAATAATTATACTCACGTGATTGCCATTAATCTCGGTGTTGGTGGTAATCTCCGAAAGAAACTGGAGGGTGATTTTGAGGAACAATTGATATTAGAACTATTAAAACAACCTAATACAGCTATCTTGTTGGATCAGGGTTTTGGCGATGAAGAACAAACCGGTACTGAGCGGATTCTGTCCGCTGCAAAGCGTCAGGGGTTTCCCACCAATAGCTGTCTGTTCAGTGAACTTGCCTATATCAAAGACCTCCAGGGGGTTATTGGTGTAAAGTGCACTATTGGAGAGATTGCCTCATTGATTGCCCACTCGGATGAATTTATCGGTTATGACTCAGCGTGCCAACATATCTCAGCTGCATTAGGACGTCCCACGTATACCATATTTGCTGGCAGTAATAATGTGCGTTTTATTCGGCGCTGGACTGCCTGCGGTCCAAATGTCAGTGAAATCATCTACGTAGACACACTAAGTCATACGCAACAATACGAAACCAAGGATATAGTGGAACGCATATTGGATCGGCGCTGTCAAAACGAAGGTGCTAATGAGTGTCTACCATAAATGGCCATTTATCTACCAATCAGTAGTCTTTCTGATTGGTAGTTTGTGGGTTAGACTGGCAGGCCAAGGTCCTGGCGTTTTTCGTTCACTTTAGCGATAATGGCACCTGCAGCCTCCTCAGGATCCTGTTCAACGTAAAATTTCCCCCCAGTCAAGCCTTCTACCCCATTGGTTAGCAGTTCTACCAGGTTCTGGCTTCCAGAGACATAGGGCTGGCTACCTACATGGGTAAAGAGCCCAAGGTCTACTGCCCATGTACCGATTGCCACAGCTTTCTCAGTGATAAATTCCGGGGCTGAAGCCGCAACAGGTAACTGACTGATCATAACACCTAAATAGTCGGCAACCGCATTCAGAACATCTTCGATCCGAGAGTTGTCCACGCACGAACCCATATGCCAGCAAGCAGGAAGTGCCATTAGCCTATTTGCTGAAGCCACAGCTCCCAACACGGCCTTAAGGCCGTCACCCACGCCCGGGTATGCAGGATCAGCAGTTAAAAGCCCATATTGTCCTGCCACATGTGCCCAACAACCCGTACCAACTACAAGAATATTTTCAGAGAGAAGTTTTTTGGTTATTGTGACATGACGGTACCCATAGGTGTCACGGGGCATAACACACCCTACAATCCCGACAATGCCCCGAATATTGTTGGCGGCAATATTGTCAATTAATGGCTTCAAAGGATCGAGTGGGTTTAGGGCCTTGAGTGCTGCGATGATCTGTTCAACTGAAAAGCCTGCCACAATATCCGTGGGAGGAAATGAAGGAATATGTATCTTAGACTGGTTCCTGTTCCAATAATTATTAACAGCAGTTTGAACAATCTGCTGGGCAATACTATCCGCATTTTCAGGTTCGAATTCGATATGGGTAGCGCCGGTTATCTTTGCATGTGGATTCGTAGTAATGATTTTCGTATGGAAGTTAGATGCAACCCTTTGTATATTGGGAATGACGCATTGGACATCCACCACCATAGCTTCTACAGCACCAGTGATAATTGCCAGCTCTTGTTGCACCATACTGCCGGCCAGATTGACACCTTTCCGCATAAGGAGTTCATTGCCAGTACAGCACATCCCGACAATATTAATCGGGGCTGGTGGAAACGGGTAATTTTCTGCTGCCTCTAGAATCTTCTCCGAAAGGATTGGCTCATGTCCATGGACAATAAGGTTTATCATGCCAGCTTCAATAACTGTGAGATTGGCTTTTGCCTCTACCAACATTGGTGTGCCAAAAAGTACATCCTGCAAGTCAGTCGCCATATGCAATCCGCAATATCCATCGACCAAGCCGAGTTTAAGACCGTCTGTTGCAAGGTGTGTCATGTCAGCATCGACTCCCATTGTCGTCCGGTGCTCAGCTTCGCAGATTTCAGCACTCCCTCCAGTGGGCAAAATCTCCAGGTTTCCCCATGTTGTCTTTCTTTCACTACGAGCCTTGTAGTCGAGCCATGCGGGCATACCCTCGCTTTTGCCTAAATCTTCGAGACACTTTTCAGCAACTGCCAGCGCTATATCAGAACCTGTGCAACTTAATCCCGCGTAGATTTTATTCAGCTTCACGTAATCTGTTATACTATAGTCGCTTATTGTTCCTAAGGCGATTCCCTTCAAAATTTTCGCTGCTGCTCTTGCATGCTCAATATGCGCAGAAGTACCACCGGCAATTCGTCTCACTAAATCTCGGGCAGCAATAATATCTACAGTGGCACCACAGGTTCCACGATTCGTATTCGTAGTATCTCCCAAAGTGCATGGCCCCATTTGACAACGAAAGCAACAAAGCCCGGCAGCTCCTGCATCTCCTTTGTGAGAGAATTGGCATGGAGATCCTCTGTCCCAGACAAGATCAATACCTAATTGCTTCGCATGATTCATTAAATCCCCTGTAATAGGATCAGGTGTAAACGAGGACGGTGCTTGACTGTGGCACTTAAGACAGTTCCTTACTGGCATCGCCATACCCTTTTGAGCACTGGCAAAAGTAATCCCTGCTGCTGATGCCAGTTTGAGAAAATTTCTCCGGTCAATGCTCCCATTATTAGCCAATTCAATCAACGAGTCTAAGAAACTTTCTTTGGCTTTCATCTTCAACCTCCTTAAATTAATTACTCGCTTGTAACTCTTCATCTGCGATACGCTTTTCTAAAGCAGCATCAGTAAAGATTTCTTTCATATGGGCCTGTTTATCTAAAAGCGGAAGAAAATTTTCCCATTTTTACGAATTGAATTATCGCAATCATTCTTTACTCCTCTTCAGTCTCCTTTTGTTTGTGCACCCTCAGATCCTCTGATCTCGCTACTCTTCTATTTCGTGCTCTCTTTGCCATGGTTGCTGAATCCACTAAACAAAAAGAGGTGAATCTATAATATTCACTTCTTATCAAAATACCTGCAAATGTCAAATTATTTTCTTGAACAAAGTCTTATAATTCACTTCACCGCATCCCACACAATACGTATATAAGGAGCATCAATGATCTGACAACATAAGATGAATGAATCGTATCTGAAATGAGAGATGGTAGAAACAGAAACGGTCTCGAAATGCTTAAATATATTGACATGTAGGGGCACAGTGCGCTGTGCCGCGCTGTGCCCCTATATCTGAAGCTAATAATATAATCAATGGTGCTAACAACCGATATCAGCCATTACACTATCTATAATTCATTTAGCCTTGACAATCTCATTGAGAGCATCTTCAGGGTCTAGCCCTATACTTTCAAGTTCAGCATCTAATAGAACTACTTTTGCAGCGGTTAATAAAATCGAATTCTACACTAATTTCAATCCATAATAAACCGCATTTAGCCAATTCCAATTTTGCTAAATAAATTTTGTAATTGGCTTTTTATAAGCGCCCTTCATGCTTTAATTTTTAAACCAACATCCCAAGCTGTAGCTCTATCAAGAGATAAATAAGCTTGTCCTAAAAGACCAACCGCTTCTTCAAGATATTCACAGGCATTCATTTCACATACAGGTGCATCCTATGCTCTAATATATATCCTAAGGCTGCCAAAATTGCAGCTCGCTGATCGTCAAAGTATGGTTTTTCTATACCTTGTCAAAGCAGACGAATGTCGATGCCCATAGTCTTGCACTTCTCGTTCACTGGCCCTAAGGCTACTGCCTGATGCTCTTTAACTGCCTCTTGGAACTTAAACCAATGTGTTTCTTCTTTGTTCACATCTTCTTTCCACCTGTATTCATCTTTGAAGATAGTGAATCTGGATAAAATTCCGTCCTGAGAATCTTTAAGACCACAAATCTTGCATTCTATTGCTTCCTCAAACCAAAGGTCTTCGTCGTAGCGGGGTAGCCATTGTGCCATCTCAGAATATTGTTCCAAACGCTCTGCCTGCCTATGAGTTTGATCGCCATGTCTCGAGCGCCCCAAGGCGGAAAGCAATTCCACTTCAAGATTGTCCCAAGAGGCTTCTGATCCGAGGTAGTCAACGTAATTTTCGAACAATCTCTTTGCTGCCGAAATAAAACGCAAATTATTGTCCACTTCGTTTTCCATCAATCTGTCGTCCTCCCATCGATGGCTGACCCAATCCGGATGATAGAGTGATTCAGCGTGTCCAACATTTGGAATAGGATTCAAGATACTTCCATTAAAGCTGTCATTGAAACCAGCGAAGTTCTGGTGAGCCCAGGTATCTACATATGCATGAGTAGCAATGCCTATGCGGTAAGATCGCATCTCTGGTGATGCTGTGAAAGCATTTGAAAGCAGCTCATTTGCGGTGTCATTGTCTGGTGTTGTATTCAAGATATGCATTTTACCGTCATTTCGCCAGGCTGACTCAGTCATTGGATTTCCGGGCACAAAGTGAAAGATAGGGTAGATCCGCATCAAAGCCTTCCTGGGTTTCAGGATATTCTTGGTTTGACTGATATAATTGGAATACACCTCTTCGGTTCTTCTGTCTTCCACACTAAGGATCACATCATTGTCGTCCACGTATTGTGATGTATAGCTGATTATTTTGGCCTCATCCTCACTGAACCCTGCCCGCTTGGCTATAATACCTGTTATGTAATAGTGAAATTCAATGTCCATATTCTCCTCCTTCTTATAAAAATTAAACAATTGAGCTATAGTCAAACGAGATAAGTGCTCCATATGTTTTAGGCTGTTTACTTTGTTACCTCCTCAATTCCTATTAACATAAGCCCGGGCACCTGTTTGATCACTCGATTACAATTATGGGACCCTAATTCATGGGCGTCCCTATAATTTCTTTCAGCAATTTTCAGTCCATATTTTACAAAACAAAAGAGAGCAGCTTCTAACTTATTTAATTGACTGAAAATATTTTTTATCACCTTTGCTTTATAGAGTTTGACACAAACCTAAACCCGAATAGATGAGGTAAATTATTACTTATTTTATGTAAAAAATTACATAATTTTCCCCTTTTTTTACTGCCAATTACAAAGATGAAGATGGTGAGGAGGGCTTTACAGATATCGAGAATGTTCATCGTGCATACAGGAGAGGTTCTCTCTTCATAAAGGAAAACTATAAAAAAGTAATATATTACAGATTGCTTACAGCCATAAAAAAAGGCAGGGCTAAATGAATACCCCTGCCTCCGGTTAAGATCAAAAAATTGAGAAGCTATTTTAAGATAGGACGAGCATTAATAGGCTGAACTGGTCTGTTAGTATCTCCGTGGAATGTCGAGTGAAACTTATTTATTTGTTCTATTGAAGCTTCAACAGGATTCTTCATTACCATCCAGCGCACCCCTTCTGAACATGGTGGGGTTGTAAGAGAACCATTAAAATAGTAGTAGTCTTTATCTGCGGGTAACATATTCATAGCACTAATAGTAACTCTGGAATCTTTACTTGTCGCATTTCTCTTAGAGGGCATATTATCCCATACTCCAGAAATTGCGCTATTTTTATTCCCTTTGGTGTACATAATCCCAATAACCGCTAAATTGCCATTTTTATCTGCATGAACAAAATGTGCTTCCATTGGAAATGATTTTCCCTCAATAGTGTTTTCACTTGGAGTATGCCAATGGATCTGAATCAGGTTGTAAGTATCTCCATCAACCTTTATAAAGCTGCCAACATCGTAGTTCGCTTTAATTGTATGACCATTGTTTATAACATCGAGAGTAGATCTCTTGTACGAAAATGATATGGGTTGTAATTCGCATTCAATTGCCCCGGTTATATTAATTGGCGATTGATTTTTTCCTTTACTGCACATTTCATAATCAGCAGACAATTCACCCCAATATTCAGGCCCTTCTTCGCCTGTATAGCCCCAATAAACTGGATTGGCGTAGATATTTACTCCAAGAAATACAAAACCTATAATAATAACGATCATCCTTTTTTTCATTCACTCATCTCCTTTTCTTTAATTTTTGATTATCAAATATTGCTCTTAATCTCTAAGGATCTCGTATTGAGAAATACCATCCCTTTACAAAAAGGGTGTTCTACCCTATTCAAACATAAACACTCTGATGTGCCAGTTCTACCTCAGCTTTTAAGGTCGTATCCTCCATCGAGCCGCACGAATAGAATATTATGCTTCCGCAAAACAATAAACACTCTGAAGACAATCACTTCCCAAAAAAATCCCATGTTTGTCGTGCTCCTTTCTGACATATCCCCGTCTTCCCTATTTTATAATGAGACTTTTTATCTCATTCTGTGAAGGGATTGAATCCTGTGCACCGGCTCTTGTGACACAAATTGCTGCTGCTGCATTGGCAAAGCGAATAGCATCGACTTTGGGCATGCCTGCTGAAGTAGCATAAGCCAGGGCACCGTTAAAGACATCTCCTGCACCTGTAGAATCAACGGCCTTTACTTCAAAAGAAGGGAGATGTTGCTTAAAACTCTCTTTTACCCATATGACCCCACTTTGTCCCATAGTGACCATTACCTCACCGACTCCCCATTTCAAAAACGTATGCGCAGCCTGTAGTATCGTTGATTCGAATGGCTCAGACTTCTTTATTCCAGCAAGTCCAAGGGCCTCAACCTCGTTGGGTGTGAGTATGTCAACCATAGGGTATATATCTAGAGGTATAGACAGTGCTGGAGCCGGGTTTAAGATGGTAGTCAAGTGATGGTTTTTGGCTATGGTTAAGGCTTCGGATACAACAGTAAGGTCTACCTCCAATTGTACTAAGAGAACATCTGCTGAGGCAATAAGTGGTTCAGCGCTTCGAACATCTCCAGATGTCAGTTTCCAATTGCATCCAGGGGCAACAGAGATGATATTCCTTCCTTTATTATCAACCATAATGAGGGCTACCCCTGTATGATAGTCCTGGTCTTTTACAATCCCCTCTAGAGAAAGTCCGATTTTTTTTAGGTGATCCATCATAGCATCACCATGAGTGTCGCACCCTACCCTGCTAATAAAACTCACATCTGCTCCTGCATTCAGGGCTGCTACAGCCTGGTTGGCCCCCTTGCCGCCAAAAGAAGTATAAAAATGCCCTCCTGATACAGTCTCCCCAAGCTTTGGGATTCTATGGCTCTTGATTGTAAGATCGATATTTGCAGAGCCGATAACAACTACCCTTTGCATATGCGCTCCTCAAAGAATGCGAGGAATCTTTGCCCGTCCACATTCATAACAGTGCGGATATTTGATTGCCCCTTCAAGCCCTCTTTGTCTGGTTGTAAATGAGCAGTAGTCTTCCCCTCTGTCTCTATTGACTCTGTCTGTACATCCACAATAATGGATGATACGTCCCCTAAAGAGGAATCAATAGCAACCCCCACAGCAAGGGGATCGTGAAGGGTTACTCCCCGAACACCCTTCCTCTTTTGTGTATATTCCATTACTTTCCCAGTCATATCTATTATAAATCTCCCCACTGGCTCTCTTATGGCGCGGGCACTTGCAAAGATAGAGTCCTCATTCCATATAACAGATCGAGTGACATCGAGGGGAACCAAGACAATCGGAAGCCCTGATGAGAGTACGATCTTTGCAGCATGTGGATCTGCATAGATATTGTACTCTGCAAAAGGTGTAATATTTCCAGGGACATACAAAGCCCCACCCATGGTAATAATCTCTGTGACATCTCTCAATGCTTCCGGATCGGTTGAAATCATATGAGCGATGTTTGTCAGGGGGCCAAGGGTGATCAATGTAACCTCAGATCTATACTTTTTAATGGTGCTCAAAATAACCTCTTTAGCACATGGGAGATCTTTATCAAGAGAGATATCCGGATAAACCGGTGTCAGATCCGGCCTTATCAAGCGGGATATCTCTCCTACCCCGTCTTTTCCATGGACATCTTGGGCATTTATCTGTGCCTTTTTGAGGGGAGAAGAGTCTCCCATAGCGATAATAGGAGTTCTCTCTAAATGCAGGAGGTCAAGAATCCTGATAATATTCTTAGTCGCCTGTTCTACAGGAACATTTCCAAAGACCGTTGTGATCGCTTCAATCTTCAATTCAGATGAACAAAAAGCCAATATAAGCGCAAGAACATCATCCACTCCTCCATCTGTATCGATTATCACTCTTCTTTTCACTGGATATCCCTCAAACAGTATAATAGCCTATTATATACAACCGTTTATCCTTTATCATCTACTAGATATTCACTACCTATATGCCCTTCTTTTCTCAGGTCCTCTATCTCCTCCTCGCTCTTTTTCAAAAGGACATTATAAACATAATCATTATGTTCCCCTAGGCACGGGGCTGGCCTTTTAACAAAAGCGGGAGTCTGCGACATCTTCCAGATAAATCCAGGGTGTGGATGGGTCCCAGCCTCAGGGTGGGATATATCAAGGAAGAATTCTCGTTCTTTCAGGTGAGGATCACATAGTGCATCCTCTTCCTTCATAACAGGTCCGCAACAGATTCCTTGGCTTTGCAATAGATGCATAATCTCATAGGGACTATGCTTTTGTGTCCAGCCCTCAATATGCCTGTTCAGTTCTTCACAATTTTTGGCTCTGGCTAAAATATCTGAAAACCTCTCATCATAGATCCAGTCTGGATATCCGATTATGGAGGAGAATCTTTCCCATTCTTTGTCAGAACCAATGGTTATATTTACCCATCTGTCATCTCCCTTGCATCTATAACAGCCCTGGGTTATACTGTAAGGGCTATAGTTGCCTATAGGCTCTACTACCCGATTATTCATTGTATATTCCATCATAGCCTCTCCCAAATGGGGTATCATGCTCTCAGCCTGAGAGAGGTCGATGAATTGCCCTTCCCCTGTTATATTCCTGTGATAGAGGGCCAGCATAGCGGCAAAGGCAGCGGTTGCGCCTGAGCATGCATCAGAATGATAGACCGGAACTCCAGTCAAAGAAGGGTCACTGTCCTTATAGCCTCTCATCAGTGTATGTCCTGAAAGGGCTTCAATAATAGGAGCAAAGCCTTTATAATCCTTATATGGCCCTGTTTTTCCGAATGCAGGCATTGAGACCATAATCAAATCTGGTTTCACATCTGTCAACACCTGATAACTCAAACCGAGTCTATCCATAATAGCGGCCGCATTGTTCTCAACAAAGATGTCGCTTATCTTTATTAAATCCTTAAATATCTCATTTCCTTTGGGCTTTGTCAGATCAAGGGTCATGCTCAACTTGTTCCTTCCAGAATGATTAAACCATGAGAATCTGTTCCAAGGCCTCTCTCCGGGGTTCCTCTTTGGATATGATGCCCCCAGTTTTCCATCCAATATTGCTTTTGGCGGTTTCACCATAATGCCGCGGGTAGCCGTTGGAAAATGTTTTATGCTCTCCACTCGAATTACTTCGGCTCCCAGGTCTCCCAGAAGCATAGTGGCAAAAGGTCCTGCCCATACTACTGTTATATCAAGAACCCTTATCCCCTCTAAAGGCAATCTAGACATTTTAAATAACTCCTATTGAATAAAGTGTTTTTATCTCTTGTTTCGTATATCCTAATAGTCCATTGTAAACCTCTTCGTTATGCTGGCCTAACAGAGGTGCCGGTCTTCTTATTTTCCAGGGGGTCTTTTCCATCTTAAAAGGGGCCCCTGTATACTTAATCTTTCCTGATACTGGGCGATCAATCTCGACAAAATATCCCCTTTCTTCAAGATGAGGGTCCTTAAATACATCTTCAGTCGTTTTAAGTGCTGCTCCAGGCACCCCTTCATTTTGTGCTTTTTCCATTGCCTCTTGTTTGGAACGTTCGATCAACCATGGAAGAAAAATAGCTTCAAACTCATCTTTGTAAGTCAGATCTGTAAGATCCTTAAATCTTGGATCATTCAACAACTCTGGCATTTCAAGCATCTTAACCCATCTCGGCCAGAATATAGGCTCCGCTCCTGCATATTCGATAAAACCATCTTTGCAAGGATACCTTCCATGAGGCAATATCAGAAAGCCCAGACGTGTTGATCGGAAAAACGCGGTTTCACCTGAATATGCAAAGGAGAGTATGTTTTGCGCTCTTCTGTCTACACTCCCTAACTGACTCTCCATAATAGATATATCAACATGCTGTCCAATACCTTGAATCTTGCTGGCTAACAAAGCGCCCATGGTCGGGACAGAAGCAAAAGTGCCGGCTTGATACTGGATCATCGAACCGGCGAGCTTTAACGGCCGATTGGGCAATCCTGTGCTGCACATAGCTCCTCCCATCCCGTATAAGACGATCTCAGAGGCCTTGTAATCCCTATACGGTCCGCTCTGACCAAAATTAGATATTGAGGTCATTACCAACCTAGGGTTTATTTTATGTAATGTTTCATAATTCAATCCCAGACTCGGCATTACCCTCGGCTCAAAGCTCTCGACTAAAATATCAGCCCATTTGACTAGCTCTTTACATATCTTCACTCCTAAGTCTGTTTTTAAGTTTAAGGTTATTCCTTTCTTATTTGTATTTAAATGCAAAAATAACCCACTTTTTTCCGGATCAGGCCTATCATCTGGGAAAGGTCCTAACCTTCGAGACTCATCTCCCTGCCCTGGTCTTTCTATCTTGATTACCTCTGCTCCATAATCGGCAAAGAGTTTAGTACAATAGGGTCCTGCAATGTAATGGGTAATATCTAAAACCTTAACTCCATGAAGTGACTGGCTGGCATTCATTTGCCCTCGAAGCTCTCTGATAGTTTTCTATTTACATAACGGTAAAATGATACAATGAATATAATTGCTTAGCCGAGTAATGATTTGGACGGTTTTTGACGAATATAAATAAATATTCTCGATACAGATTCAACGGTGGTCAAATTTCAAAACACCCAGTATGACCTTGTAATTTCGGTTTATTTCATGCTATATTTAAACTTATTATTTTTCAATTGAATCGCTTGATTTTATAGGTAAATTGATGAAAACTTCAAGACAAATATTTTTTATTCTCTTCATTTCGATAGTATTGGGCGTATTAAACAATACACTTAACCCCTACAAAATATCCTTAACTGGTAAAATCAAAAATGCAGATCATTCTATAGATACAATTCCATTGGAAAAGGCGTATAATTTGTTTATATCTAAAAAAGCTGAGTTTGTGGATGCTCGATTTAAAGCAGACTATATGGCTGGTCATATTTCTGGAGCCATCAATTTGCCAAACGATATGTTTGATCAATACTATCCGAAACTTGCAGATGTTCTGGGTGTAAATGATACGCTTATAATTTATTGCAGTGGGCTGGGATGTCACTTGAGTGTCATGTTGGCTGAAACCTTACGTGATTTAGGTCATACGAAAATACTGCTTTTTGAAGAAGGCTTTTTTGAATGGCACAAAGCCGGTTATCCTATTGAAACAGGGGATCATGATTAAAAAAAACACTTTACGTATTCAACATCCGCTTATCGTTTTTGTATCTCGTTGGTTTCTAGGTATTACATTTATATACGCAAGCCTATGTAAAATCTATATGCCGATGCAATTTGCCATTGTAATTCATAATTATCAATTGGTACCGGATACAATCGCACGTTTTCTGGCTATATTATTTCCATGGTTTGAACTGATATGTGGAATCCTGCTTTTGATAGGTTTGTTTGTCCCAGGTGCAATACGAATAATCATTGGAATGTTAATCATCTTTATAGGAGCAATAAGCATTGACCTTGTTCGAGGGATAGATATCAATTGCGGTTGTTTTTCAAACTGTTTTACAAATCAACCGGATAGCCAGAGCTTGAAACACGCACTGATTATGGACTTAATTTATCTGGTCTTCACATTGCCAGTGCTCTTCTTTCAGGATAAATGGTTAAGCATCGATCATCGGAAAAAAACTAAATCTTTTGGAAATTCTTTTGTATAGAATCCAGGTCCTCAGATGGCCTGGCAAAGAGGAATCCCTGTCCGTATTTTATGCCCAATGACACCAGCATCTCATACTCACTCTTTGTCTCAATCCCTTCAGCAATAACTTTTGAACCAATGTTCTCAGCAAGATTGCTCACTGCTTTCATCATCTCTTGCTTGATAAAACTCTTGTGAATATCCTGAACTAAAGAGATATCGATCTTGAGGTACCCAGGGTTCAACTCCATAACCCTTTCAAGATCAGAGTACCCTTTTGCTAGATTATCGTCAGTGTGGATAATGCCAATATCAGTATAATCTTTCAATGCAGCTTTAAACATGTCGTGATTCTCAATAAACATCTTTTCGCTGATTTCAAATACTACATTTTCTGGCTTTATCTTCAAATCTTCAAGGAGTTCTTTGAGATAGTAGCCACGAAACTCCGGGTCATGAATTGTAGTTGCCAGTGTGTTTACAAAGATCTTTGAGTTAGTTTTAAAATGTTGCGCGCTTTCAAAAGCCTTCTTCCTGCAGAGTCGGTCGAGTTCAAAAGAAAGCCCGCATTCCAGCGCAAGTGCAAAAAGCATTTGAGGACTTGAATATTCAGTGCCCTTTGGACCTCTGGAAATAGCCTCATATCCGATTATATTCAAGTCCCGTAAATCGACAATTGGCTGGAAAACGCTATAAATTTCCTGGTTAATGATTATCTTTTGCAAGGTATACCGCCTGATGTGATCTCGCTTGGCCAGTGTATAATCTGCCATCTTTTTAGAGTCACTCATCATTTGCATAACAAGATGAAGGTTGTCTATCATGGGATTCTTGATTATGAGGTTATATCCGATTGATACTTTTATATCCTCCTTGAGTATAGGATAAAGCAA
This sequence comes from Thermodesulfobacteriota bacterium, assembly GCA_034189035.1. GTDB lineage: Bacteria > Desulfobacterota > UBA8473 > UBA8473 > UBA8473 > JAUXFK01. Next base: position 18,829 of record JAXHVA010000048.1, on the reverse strand, counting down.
TCTGAACAGCTCTTCTTGAATCCCTATCCATATCCTTTCTGATATGTTCTCAAGGTGATCCAATAGGTGTGTATCACTATTTCTGGGTGACGAGAGAAAGATGACAAAAGAATCGACATCGAAGATATCAACAATAAGTATATCTTCTTTTCTAAATTCAGAATTCTTAATTGCCTTCAGCATCGAAGCAATATGGTTTAGAATATCATTGTATGTAATGCTTCCATAAATATTCTCTATCTTCCGTAGATAGATGATCTGGATCGTGATGCAGGAGAGGTAATTCAATTTATTTAAAATCTGCTCAATCTTTTCATATTCTTTTATGATTGTGTTTAGCTTGAGTTTATTATTAACATAAAAACCCTTATGGATGTCAGCAGTTATGTAGTCCTTTATATCAGTTTTTCGAACCGCCATTGAATTATACCTTTCCCAAGAATTAGCGCATACGCGTAGAATCGATTATCTCACTTATTGTTTCATCCCAGCATTTCTATAAAGGCTTGAACCCTTGTTTTTAACTGGCCAATTCCAGACAGGTCATGCCCTGTTTCCAAAAAAATTGTAGGAATATCCTTGGCTTCTAATTTTTCTTGAAATAATGGGGCTTCGTATAAAAAGGGATGACAATACTTTATATTAAAATAGATAACTCCGTCAACTGAAAATTCTCGAATGAGTTCCATTATGTAGTCAAACCTTGCCTCCTGGGGATGCATGCAGGCACAGAGACATCTTTCATTATTGTGCGTATAGATTGCATCCAGAGGATCTTTTTCTTTATTCATCTCATGCCAAAAGTATTTAGTAGTTGTGCATAAGTCATCTGCTACAACAAGTCCTCCTACCTCCTCCACCATTCGGATTAAAGTAGGATCATCTATAATACTTCCAGTAATCAAAACTCTAGGACCGGAATCATTGTAGGCTTTTCTGCCTTTCACCTCTTTAAGTAACTTTTTCAATAGCTGGTTACAACTCTCCTTTGGTATTAACATACTGGCCATAACAATATCGAGAGCCTCTTCTCCAGAAAAGGGAGGATTTTCATCTTTTCTCAATAAATAGAGTTCTTTTAGCAATGCCCTGTTTTCATTGTAAAGGTCAATGGCGTTATTCAATGATTCATCGCTAATATAGTTTCCTGAAAGGCTCTCCATTGTCTGCTTAAACTTCTCTAACTCTTTACGATAGAATGTATAGTTTGCCTCGTAAAGGAACTTTTGTGGATTGTTTATTATATAGCATGAGGATGATTTTATATAGAGATTCCATATATCATATAACTTACGAACAGCATCACAGGTATTGCACAGTGCCAATCCATCTAAGAATTTTAGTTTACCCTCCAGTCCAAGATCGAAGACATTACGAATAAATTCACATACACAAGGCTGGAAATAGGAGTCTGCCAAAGACACAGCCTTAGGTGTCCCAAAAAGGGGATAAGGCATCATCCCAGCAGCATAAATTATCTCCTCAGGTACATTTATACACCTGTATCCTACGACTTTTTTGCCCTGGGCCTTCCAGTCAGCCGCTATTTCCTGGGGGTTCCTCAATACATCGCGAAAAGTATTCAGTGTTTCCATTAGCTCCTCCTTTTGCTTGCAAGTAAGGTCTCAATGAATGAGTCGATATTTGTCATTGCTGTAATATCATCCCGTTCTCTGGTATCCAGACCATCAAGATCAAATATAGTCGTTGGTATACCCACTTGATCAAAGACAGCGTCCTTTATTGGTCTGGTCATCCCAGGCAGAAGTCCGCAACTGCGCTTTACCACAGACAATATTCCATCCGCATGAAACTCTTTAGCTTCTTCTACTGTGAAATCAAGCATTCTACCAAAAGGAGGGTTGAGAATATTGGTTATAGCCAGAACCGCCAAACTCTCCAAAGGCTTTTCCGAGTTTAAAATGCTGGGATCAAATGACCCGCCAAATAAATACTCGAGCCAGCTTTTGATCATGATAGCACCGTATTTTTCAGGATAGTTAAGAAGCTCTAGATTGTAAACCGAGGGCACACCAAAGAAGTAAAGCCTGAGTTTTTCATTATCAAGAACCCCGATCTTATTTTCCACTCGTTCCTTTAGTTCATCTCTTAGTTGTGCAAACATATCCAATGCTATCTTGGGCTCTGCAAGCCTAGTTCCTGCTGCGCACCATAGGGCATCTACTGGTCCAATTGGTGTTGGAACAGCTTTTCTATAGCTCTCAACCTCTTTCAGTATCAACATTAAACGCCGGGAGAGGTCAACTGTTTCTTTGAGTCTATCCAGATCGAATATATACCCCTGCTCCTGCATAAGACTAATAGCCTCTCTAAGCTGACTAACGTAATATTCTACTGTAAAATCAGGCACATCAAAGTTCTCCCATGTATTTAAGGGGGTATCTATTAGTATGTATGGACAGTTGAAGTGTTTTGCTGAAAATAAGAGGGATTTCGATTCTGATATACAAGGGAGGTTGGTAGCTATTATAAGATCCGGCGTTGAAAATACCGCATCCAGTAAAGGGTCCCTTTCTTCAGCAGCAGCACAACCGATAAAGCACCTGTGAAAAGCACAGACATCTCTGGAAAACCCTTTCTCTTCAGCGATTTCGCAGTAATGTCCTGATGACTGCATCAGGGAAACCACTGCTGAGAGGAGTTCTAAATATATCACTGAAACGTCCATCGCCTGGAATATCTCTTTAGGTATTAATACTGAAGACCAGACTACTGGTTTTCCCTCTTCCTTGGCTATTTTTACGTTTGCTGCATACGCCATCAAGATGTCAAACATCTGCGACGGAACTTGCAACTCCTTTTTCTTTGGTATTTCTATTGTCATATCTCTCCTCCTAGTTTATTCATTAAACAAATACTGACCGTGCAAAACCATTAAATAAATACCTATAAAATTGATAATAGTACTGATTCACACATTTTTATCGAATCTTTACTCGCTAAAAACAGGCTGTTTCTCAAAAAAATTCCTTTGTGTGATTATCAAAAAGGTATTTTTCAAGAAATCCTGTAAAGCTTAAAAATTAAGCAATTTCAATTGGCTGAATCTAAAAGTGCGTTTTAATAATTATCTGGAGTGAGCATTAGGTCTATCTAAAACTATTCGGGCAGAAGATAAGGACATTGAGAAACATAGTGTTGATCATTCATTTTATATATAAGTTTTCGTAAATTGTTAAAGCCATAACATAAATGGATTTTTGTGTCAACAAAATACAATTATTTAACTAGCTATCCATTTAGTAATGTGCAATTTTTTTAAGGTCAATGAAGGTGAAAAAAATAAAGATATTTTTATAATGTATAACTTTAAAATTATATTTTAAGTAATTGAAATTAAATAATAATATATTTTTAGTTATTCGGTCTTCGATAGAGATCAATTGTAAATAAAATTACAAAGTCTAAAGTAATTGAAAAAAAACGCCGATTATGCTATTAAACAGAGTTATTAAATACTCTTTAATTTGAGAGGAAAGATAATCTTTTAATTGACCATTATACTCAATTCAAAGGTGATACAGTGTCATATTATACTGACCCTACTTACAAAACTCTTAAAAGGAAGAAAATTTCAAAACCTAAAGAAGAAGCATGTGAGGTGATATCTATCAATGATGCCAGGAAAAAAGTAGGACTACCAATATTGATTTCTAAAGATAGAAAATGTATCGTATGTGGAGAGTCTTTTAGATCTAATGATGCTTCTCATAGAGTATGCAATAAATGTCGTCCAAAGTGGGAAAGGAAAAGAGACGACCTAGAAAAAGCCTTTATCGATATCGAAGATTCAGATACTTTTTATATTCAAGAGGTGGATGAGCTGAGTATCTTTGAAGATATTGAATAAAACACCACCCATTCTTCATTCAACTATCCAAAGCCCAGCCTTGAAATCACTTATACCTCCAATAATTCCATGCAAAAATTAACGAAAAACGCTTCAAAAAAAGGGGAAACTGTGTTATAGAATTTATCTGCTAACATTTTGCAGATGACTCTTTTCTGTTCTATATTTTTTAAGATAAAGATATTTTTTTCTAAATCAAAATATATAGGAGAGATTTTATATGACAAATGATATTTATAAAGAAGAACACAGAATCTTTCGTGAAACATTTAAGAAGTTTCTGGAAAAGGAAATCGCACCTTACATTGAAGAATGGGAAGAAAAGGGGGTTGTTCCTAAAGACGTCTGGTACAAAACTGGTGAACAGGGTTTTATTTGTCCCTGGGCAGATGAAAAATACGGGGGTTTCAACGCAGGATTCGAATATTCAGCGATTATTGCAGAAGAAATAGCACGAATAGGGGCGAGTTGTTTTGGTTTGAGTGCACATGGCGACATTGTAGCGCACTATATTAACGATTTTGGAAACGAGGAACAAAAGTCAAAATGGCTGCCAAAATGTGTGTCAGGCTATTGTATTACTTCAATTGCCATGTCAGAACCGAATACTGGCTCGGATATTCAATCAATCCATACTACAGCATTAAAAGATGGTGATTCATATATCCTCAATGGCCAAAAGATTTTTATAACCAATGGCTTAAATTGTGATCTGGCTATCGTTGCATGCAAGACAGATCCAAAGGCTCATCCACCTTATTCTGGGATAAGCTTACTCTTAGTTGAAGATGGGACTCCTGGATTTAAACACGACAGGAAATTAGATAAACTCGGTTTGCGAGGCCAGGATACAGCAGAGTTGCTCTTTGAAGACTGTCGTGTACCAAAATCGAATATTTTAGGTGGAGAAGGCATGGCATTTGTACTCATGATGAAGAACCTTCAACAAGAACGTCTTATAATAACGATAGGTGCACAGGCGGGTACAGAAGAGCTTTTAAGGTCTACAATAGAATACTGTAAGACTCGAATCGTCTTTGGAAAACCCATAAGCAAATATCAACATAATACGTTTAAAATCGTAGAATTGGCAACAGAAATAGAGCTAGGAAGGACTTTTTTAAATACGCTCATTGCCGATCATATTGCAGGAAAAGATATTGTAAAAAAGGTATCTATGGCTAAGTGGTGGATTTCAGAGATGACAAATAGGGTTGCATACCATTGCCTACAACTCCATGGGGGATACGGGTTTATGGAAGAATACCCTGTAGCCAGAAGGTATCGTGATGCGAGGTGCCTTACATTTATTGGAGGAACCACTGAGATTATGAAAATGATCATTGGACGGATGATGGGACTTTAGATAACTTAAAAAAGAGCTTCCTAGTGAAACAGATAGATTTCCTTAATGAAAAATCGGTTATTATAGAACCAAGAAAAGGCAAGGCAGAATCAGATATTGAGGGTACAGTTTTTTTGTTTTTTTTACCAACAGATCTGAAGATCGCATTCAGTATATTGCGCGACAAACAAAAAAAAAGAAGAATCGACTTTATTGAGCTCTATGAGGTAAACCAAGATGGCAAACGATTCGCTATTGCAGGGCCAGCAATGGGCGCACCGATCGCTGTGATTCTTATGGAGAGGCTGATTGCCTTAGGGGCCAAAAATATAATTGGTGTGGGCTCATGCGGATCCCTTCAAGAAAACATACATATAGGTGACTATATCATTCCTACTACGGCCGTAGTTGAGGAAGGAACATCTCAACACTACCCCATAGATGACCCGCCTCCAAAAGCAAGTGAAAAGATCATTGCTTTTCTTAAGAGTTGCTGCCATGCTAAAGGTTTGACCTTTACAATGGGAAAGATATGGACAACGGATGCTCCATTTCGTGAAACCGTAAAGAAGGTCTTTGAATATAAAAGTCAAAATGTCTTAGGGGTTGAAATGGAAATGTCTGCGTTACTCACTGTCGGCACTTTTAGAGGTATAAATGCGGGAGGATTCCTGGTTGTTTCAGACGAACTCTCTACTTTCAAATGGAAATCAGGATTCAGCGGAGACAAGTACATTTCAGCAATGAAAACGGCTTGTGAAACCCTTTTGCTCAATCCAAAAATGATTCAATAGGAGGAAAAGATATTGTCAAATATAAGGATTCTGGCTATTGATGTTGGAGGAGGTACCCAGGATATTTTTTTACATGAAGAGGGTATTCCAAAAGAGAACTGCGTCAAAATGATACTCCCATCTCAAACAAGGATCATCGCAAATCGCATTGCCAGGAAAACAAAAGAGATGAAGGCGATCTTTCTAAAAGGAAATCTTATGGGCGGAGGTGCATGTGTACAGGCGATTAAAAGACACATCAGTACAGGACTCGATGTATATGCTACAGAATTAGCTGCAAAGACAATCCGTGATAACCTAGATCAAGTTAAGGAAATGGGAGTAAAGATAGTCAATGAACCACCGGAAAAAGCAGATGCCATTGTTTTAAGGGATGTTGATTATAATGCGCTTAAGCTGGCCCTTTCATCATTTGATACAGAAATGCCAGAGGCTTTTGCAATTGCTGTACAGGATCATGGAGAATGTATTGAAGGAAGTAACCGAAAGTTTCGATTTAAACACTGGCAAAACTTTTTAGAAAATGATGGAAATATGTTGCATCTTGCATATCATACTCCACCTGATTATTTGACAAGGATGAGAGCTGTAAAGAAAGACCTTCCAAATGCTATACTTATGGATACAAGTGTGGCAGCCATTCTCGGAGCGCTTTGTGACCCAATAATTGAGAAAGAGCATGCTCAGGGTACGGTTATTGTGAATATTGGCAATCAGCATACTTTTGGTGCGCTTGTTAAAGAGAACCGGATGTGGGGACTCTTCGAACATCACACTGCACTTATGAACCCGAATAAATTAAAAGACTATATAGATCGACTGAGAGAGGCAACCCTGACAAATGAGGAGGTCTTCAAAGATAATGGACATGGTTGCTTTATCCATCCTGACTTATCTGTAAAAGACGGATTTGACCTCGTATCCGTAACAGGTCCTAGGAGAGAAATGGCAAAGGATCTGGGATATTACTTTGCGGTCCCATATGGTGATATGATGTTAACCGGATGTTTTGGATTAGTTCGTGCTGCAAGAGCCGCTTGACAAAGAACCCCGCTAAAGGAGAGATTAAGATGCCTAAAAATAGAGTCCATGTCATAGTGGAAGGAAGGGTTCAGGGGGTCTGTTTTCGTGCTGAAACTCAATATGAAGCACGAATATTAGATGTTAAAGGATGGGTTAGAAATCTAAGAAGTGGAGGTGTTGAAGCTGTCTTTGAAGGTGAACAAGACAGTGTCAGGAGTATAATTGACTGGTGTCACCATGGCCCTACTCGAGCAATAGTGAAAGATGTAACCATCACATGGGATGAATATAAAGGGGAATTCGACGGATTTTCTATAAGATTCTAGATTGCTTTCCAAAGGGTGTCCATCCAAAAATGGGCAATTTTATCTATGATCAATCAAGAGCAAGAGATCAAAATCTGAGCCTGACACAGAGATTGGACAAAGGGGTCATTTTTGAATGGGCACTCATTAGCCATTATGGCTCGAATTATATCTCTTTTCGAACCAGTCTTTCAGCTTTTCATACATATTTTCTATGTCTTTACTGACTTTTCTTTGAATTCTTTTGACCTTGTCTTCTGAGAGTGCAAGTTCATTACCTATATTTTGTGTCTTTGAACCAAACTCTGTTATGATTCTTGCCCCTCCAAAATAGATGAAGGCAAAGAATAAGATTAATCCGAGCGCCATCCCAAGCAGTAGCTTCTTTATCATATAAAAGCCTTTTTCCTTTTATCTTGTTTGATTCCAGCATTCACATATTGCTGTTGATATGCTCTACAATGGCTGAAATCTTTGTTCCAGGGGTAAATATCCCTTCTATACCGAGTGCTTTCAGCTCAGGCATAATCGGTGGTGGGATAATGCCGCCAAGGATAACCTTGATATCATGGGCATTTCTTTGTCTTAGTATCTCCATCAATCTCTGAACCAGGATATCAGGAGCGCCATCCATGATTCTATACCCTATGAAGTCAACATCCTCTTGAACGGCTGATTCAACTATCTGAGTGGGTGTTTGAAAACCACCCATGATTACCTCTATACCTGCCTCTCTCAACCCTTTTGCAACAACATAATATCCGGTAGAGTGGCACAGGCTATCTGAAACAAGCAATACTCTGATCTTTTGATTCCCTTTCAATGTTTACCTCCTAAGAAGAGTCTGAGTTCATAAAAAACTATAGCAGGTTACATGCCAAAAAAACAGCCCATTATATGGTCTAGGTTTGCCGGGCCATACACCTTTTCTCTTACTTTTACAATCTCACCAATACTGAGATATGCCTGGACTGCTTCCATCATAGGCTCTATTATATTTACCTTCTCCCGATACGCATCTTCCAATATTTTCTTTGCTTTCTCAGCCTTTTGAGGATCTCTCTCTTGTTTTACTCTGTTGAGTCTCTTGATCTGTTTTTCCCTCCATGTGGAATCGTACTTGAGAAGGTCTACACTCCATTGATCCACTCCACCGATCTCTTCTTCCATATTGAATCGATTCACACCTACCACAGGCATTTCATTATTGTCTATAGCCTTTTGCCTGTCATAACAGGCATCATTGCCCTTATCTTTGATATACTGATAGATCTTATGAGGCGGTATGGCCTCCATCTCATTGAGGATCTCTATGGCTCTTTCTTCAAGCTGATCAGTGAGAGATTCGATACAATACGAGCCGCCAAGTGGATCTAAAACATTTGAAGCTCCGCTTTCTAAGGCAATGATCTGTTGTGTGCGAAGAGACAGGGTGGCTGAAGCTTTAGTGGGTACGGCCAGGGCCTCATCAAAGGAATTTACAGACATTGACTGCGCACCACCCAATACAGCTGCAAGTGCATGGATCGTAGATCGAATTATATTGTTTAGCGGTTGTTGGGCTGTTAAGTTAAGCGCTGTAGTCTGTACATGAAAACGCATCAACCATGACCTGGGATTCTTTGCCTTGAATCTCTCTTTGACAGTTCTCGCCCATAATCTTCGTATTGCCCTAAATTTGGCTACTTCTTCAAGGAAGTCATTCTCTGAACTGAGGAAAAAGGATATTCTGGGTGCAATTTGATCCACATCGAGTCCTCTCGACATAACTGACTGAAGCGTGAATGCCCCGAGGTAGATTCCAAAGGCAATTTCATAAGGCGCTGAAATGCCTTCGTCTCGATTGTTCCTGACAGAAATACTGGTATGGTTCCATTTAGGAAGATTCTTTGCACAGTACTCAATAATATCAACCGAGCCATTGCCCTTGATTTCGAATCCTTCACCCAAGGGAAAGACAATGTTCTGAATCGTTCCGGATAGGGTCTTTAAATCTGTGTCCTTTCTCTTTGCTTCTGTTATAATCATCGCAAATACGGGTATTGAAAATCCTATTTGATTGATACTTATCTTAGACATGTCAATACCATCGAATAACGTCTCTATATCTGCCAATGTATCTATCCATACCCCTCCTCTGCCCAACATACCAAAAGTGCGTTCATCAGAAGACTCATAAGGCTGATATCCCATACCACAGACACTGAAACCCGTCTGTCCCTGGTTAAAGAGATATTTCAATCGCTCATTCGTCTCTTCAGCGGTCCCCAATCCAACCACCTGTCTGACAGTCCAGTCCTTTGTCCTATACCCCAATGGGGTAATCCCCCTTGTATAAGGGTAGAGACCAGGGAATGAAATGTCTTTCAAAAAATCATCGTTCTTTATATCAAGAGGGGTATAAACAGGTTTTAAAGGTAATCCTGACATGGTCTTCAGTTTTTCCTCTTCTATAGAAAACCTTTTCAATATCTCTTTTACATTCGTCTCATATTCGCTGTTTAACCGCTCGATCTCTTTTAATAGCTCTTCTTTAAACATTTTACCTCCCATTATATTCGGGTTACCCACCTAAAATAGCGAGGAGCGAAATTATTGAGTTTTTTACAGGCCATTTAGCCTTCTATTTTTTAATTTTAACCCCAGAGAAAAGATCATCCTTATATTCAATGGGATTTCCATGTCCAGGATAGAGATTTTTGACATTGAAAAAGGATTTCAGTCTATTGAACGATTTCTTTTCTTGTAAATAGTCGCAGCAAAAAAGGTTCAATTCTCCCTTTCCATCCATATTAATAATCGTATCACCCGATATAAGGGCATTGTCCTTTTCACACCATAGACAAATGCTATCAGTGGTATGCCCCGGTGTTGATATCACCTTCCAATCAGTGGTATATGGGATAGTGTCCTCATCATCTAACCACTGATTAACTTCATATCTTAAAGATACTTTTCTTCTCAGCAGAGGTAAAGGTATCCCTACTCTGTCATCCTTTTGTATCTCAATGAGGGAGGGTATATGGCGTTGCTGCCTGAAAAAGACCGGTGGCAGATTGCCAAACCAGGACATGATTGAAGGAATAGATAGCTTCTCCTTCCGAGTCAAAAAATCCTCAACCTTTTTATAAAATGCAATCTCAGCAACAGGAAGATTACACAGGAGGTAAGATATCCCTGCAATATGATCAATATGAAAATGGGTCGATATTATAAGGATTGGCCGTCCTTTTCTATAAGAAGAATCGGATAACAGCTTCATAATCTCTTTCACTTCATTTGAGGATCCAACATCAACAAGTATAATAATATCTTCCTCATTTATCAGATAACAATTTGAAAACCCTCCCTTAATCAATGTAATATGTTCCATCGATTGAAACCCTTTGAAAGATTTGCTCTAATCATCTTTATCACCCCAACCTTTTTTTTAAATCAAAATATACTTAAAGCCTGTAAAAGCCATTTATTTCGAACTCATTTAGGATTAAAGACGATACGGACTTGCCCAAAAGAGCTATTTTACTTTCAGGCCCATGGTTCGTGCAATGATCGTCCTTTGCATCTGAGAAGACCCGGCACTTACGGTTACGATACGAGCATCTCTAAAGTATCTTTGCATATCGTATTCCATGGAATAACCGTAGCCACCCATTATTTGCATTCCCTGATTCGTCAGTTTGGCGAGTGTTTCAGATCCATAAAGCTTAGCCATGGATACTTCCCTCATACATGGGATCCCCTGATCGATCATCCAGGCTGCACGGTAAGTCAAAAGCCTGGCGGCGTCAACCTGTGTCTGCATATCAGCAAGCATATGACCTATGGCCTGAAACGTTCCTATGGGACGGCCAAACTGTATCCTCTGCTTTGCATGTTCCAGGGCATCGTCAACTACAGTTTGGGCATTTCCGATATATCCTGCACATGCAAAAAGCCTCTCCAATTCTAAGCCTGACATAAGGACATCCCACCCTCCGTTTAACTCACCAATCAGGTTTTCCTTAGGAACCTTAACATCATCAAAAAATATCTCTGTAGGATGGATAATCCTCCTTCCCAGGGTCTCGATGACACGAATACTGATTCCTGGAGACTTTGGATCAAGAAGAAACATGCTGATCCCTTTGTGCCTTGGAAGGTCTTTGTCAGTTCTAAGGGCAATGGTCATAATATCTGCTACATCTGCCCCTGTAATGAAGACCTTTTGACCGTTTACAATGAATTCATCCCCTTGAGGCACAGCAGATGTAACCAGAGAAGCAACGTCAGATCCAGCATTGGGTTCAGTCAAGCATATAGACCACATGATCTCTCCGTTGATTACTCTGGGTATGTATTTCTTCTTCTGCTCTTCTGTACCATGGTGTACCAGAGTCAAGGCATTGAAGACAGGCATTCCATATCCAGCCCCTATCTCATATGATAAACGACAGAGTTCCTCACCTATAATGATAAAATCTACGGCACCGCAGTTACTCCCTCCATACTCTTCAGAAAAGGGCAGTCCAAACCAACCCAATTCCGCCATCTTTTTGTACAGACCAGAAGGAAATTCCTCTTTATCGTCCAATTCCCTGATGTATTCTCGCGGACATTCCTTGTCCATAAAATCTCTTACTGACTTTCTGAGTATCTCTTGCTCTTCAGTAAACTTGAAATCCATTCAACCTTCCTCCTCATGATTTGATTTATTCATTATATATCAATCCATTTATCTATTTTTATTCTGGTTGTCAAGCGAATAAACAGGCTGTTGCTCAAATAAAAACCCCTTTCAGTAATCATCAAAAGGTCTCTTTATTCACAGATCATGGCCTTCGCATCTCAGGATAAATTTAGCGTAAAGTTTAGCGATTTAAATTTATTGAGCCCTGAGGGCGAGTTTTAAAATAGCCTGTAGTGAGCCAGATAGCTGTTATAAACTTTTGGTTTTGGACAAACCAAATCAGAAATTGGATAACAGCTTGTTGAACAGACCCGCTAGCGCGGGGGAAGGTAATAGAAAGGCCATGACAACAGCGAGATAAGGTCTTAATGGAAGCGACAATACAGATTCGACACAGGATACGACGCTTATCAGAAGAGCCGACGACTTCCAAAGCATGTGAGAGATGCATCCCACTCTATCAGGGCATGCCGTACTGCGGTATTGGGCGGACATGTTCAGTCATGCCCGGATGGTCACTTCCACCGGATCTGGCACAACTCATGCAAACACCTGATCTTATTCAACAAACTTCGTTTTTTATGGCGTCTCAACGTACAAGTCATGACCGATATACTCTTCACAAGCGCCACAGACACCCTCTTTGAACTCCTCGGCGACAAGAAATACCTCGGAGCAAAGCCCGGCATCATTGCATCGCTCCACACATGGGACAAGACCCTCCTTTTGCATCCCCACCTTCACTGTCTCACAACAGGCGGCGGGTTGACAGATTCCAAGGAGTGGAGCAGCATAAAAGGCGGGAACCTCCTTCCCTTCAGGGCAGTCAGAAAACTCTTTCGAGGGAAGATATTGGCGCGAATCCGCAAAGCACTGAGGGGCAGGCAAACTGATCCTTCCTGATCAGATGAGCCCCCGGCAGCTCGAAAACCTTCTCAACAAACTGGGCCGCAGGAAATTACGGCCGGGAAAAAAGAGCACTCATGACCCTGCCAATCGACCGGTTTATCGGCAGATTCCTCCAGCACGTCCCGCAACCGAGAGCCGTATATATTCGTTCCTATGGGCTCTACCATTCCGGCAGAAAAGAAGACCTTTCATTCTGCAGGAAGATGATGGGAGAACCGCCCATAGAAGAGCCGGAGTCTCTCGACTGGCAAACATACTGCGCAGAGCATGGCAATGATCATCCAGAGGTCTGTCCTATATGCGGCAAACGCCTTGTGGTTTCCCGGCTGCTCTCTCCTCTCACTGCTTCAGAGTATTCAGAGAATCCACCCGTTTTGCAGGCTTTTTATGATGCAGCAGGATAGAACGCTCGAAGCAAGACGACAGCAGAAAAGAAGGGGCTCGTATTGCCTGAAACACACGTAAATCTGTCATTTTCTAACCACATTCATGCAGCTTACGGAAGGCGGTAAAAGTTTAATGAAAATAATTTTTTAAAGACCCCGCTCGACAAATATTTTGGCACAACAAATCTAAATTCTCGCAGTGACAGCCTGGTGCAAACTCCATAGAAACAGAGCACCGAGTTTCAATAAACACACCACTTGAATCCGCGGGTCTTCAACAAGCCGTTTAAGTCGGATATTTTCTGTCCCCAAAATTGCAATAAGCATTATTTACCCGTAAATACATCATTTTATCACCGGCAATTATTGGGCCAGAAAATACCGCTTAACTAAATGGATAAAAACAATGGCAGGAGGAAATTATGAGTGTTCATCAACGCAGAAAATATGATCCGGACTTTAGCAGTTGGTAGAAGAATCAGGCCAAACTGTAGCTGTGGTGGCAGAAAACCTTGGTATCTCAAAAGACCTTCTATATAGGTGGCGTCGAGTCAACGTATCAAAAAAAACTTGCCTTTCCTGGAAACGGACGCGAGTCATTGACCTCTTCACAACAGAAAATTCGGGAGCTTGAAAAAAGGCTTAAGAATCCCGAAATGGAGCGTGACATCTTAAAAAAGCCATGGCCATCTTTAGCAGGGCATCGAAATGAAATTCAAATTCATTGAAAATAACCGTTCTTCATTTCCGGTGAAGAAGATGTGCTATAAAGTAAGCAGGCCTCGAGTTGCCAGACACATGAAAGAAATGGGATTAAAGTACTACTGATTCAAAGCACAAAGAACCTGTTTCTCCAAATTTACTTGATCGTCGATTTACGGTATCTAGTCCAGACACCGTCTGAATAAGCAACAGCAAGCATTTAAAGGTTGGGAGGAAGAGGCATTATCTCACGGTTTTTATCGATCTGTTTTCACGAATTGTTGTAGGCTGGGACCCAGTGAATCTCTTGAAAGATATTCAGCAAAGCAATTTTACGGCGCAGACCAGGCCAAAGGTTGATGATACAGAGTTGATAAAGGAATTCAGTATGCCAGTGGCAATTTTAGAGCAAAAATAATGGACTTGTATCGATTCTGAAACAAGTGACCTCTCCTTTGATGCTTCCGGTTGAATCTGATGGCATATCCTGTCAAAAGACTCCGTATAAACGAAGAAAGCCCACAACGCCAATAAATAAAAGCGGGTAAATATACTTAGGCATGAAAACCCAGGCCACTATTTTAGTGCTGGTTATCATCACCAATGAATTGATTCGATATTTAAAGTCTCTACGATCTTCATTATCACAAAATATATCAATACCTTCAATCCCTCGAATCATAACATGATGAAGAACTCCTAGAGTGTCTAATCGTGTTTGTCGTGGCATAATACACCCTCTTTTATAACAATCACTATAGATATCAACTAGCTTTTTTGAACAACGTCCCTAACAACTCCCTAATAAATTCCTATGGGCTTCTCGAATAATAAACTGAAAACGACCTTTCAGTTCGTATCAATCCTTATTGCTTTATATCAACTTTTGGAAAAAGGCGGAAAAAAATATCCGAAATATATACAACGCCAATAGGTTGATCGTCTTTCAGAACTGGAAGCTGCCGATATTTGTTTTTTACCATCCGATCCAAAACTACCATAATATGATCGTTCATCGTGGCTACTACAAAATGATAAGTCATAATATGATGCACTTTTTGTCCCTTGTAATTACCAATGAGATATTTTAGCTGGCCTTCCCATTCTATTTCATCACCATCGATTCCCCAATTCAGAATATTCGGTCGTAAGTGGTAAAGTATATCAAACATAGTAACTAAGCCGCTTAATTTATTTAAATCATCAACCACCATCAAGCTCGTAGTTTTGTACCCTGTTTCTCTAACATTACTGTGCAATATTTTGTGAATAGCTTCTTCAACAGGTGCGTCTATATGAATTGTATCGAAATTGCGAACCATAACATCTTTGACATATAAGGTCATTTTTTACTCCTTTGTTAATTACAAATACTAAGAATGCTTCAACTTTAACCACAAGAAAAGGTCATCATCTACAAATAATCTATAATCGCCGAGGATCAGTCGTAAGCCTGCGAGTAGAGTTGCTTATCACTGTATGCTCTGACGACTTCATTCGTTGCTTGAAAGGCACGGAATGCTTCACAAGCACTGAAGACGTAGAAAAGGTACTTTGGATGTAACAAGAGGAAGACTGTTCATTGAACAACGTCCTCTCACCCTTTGCCTATACTTTTTAATAATTAAAGACCTTATAAAATGTTACCCCTTTATCTTGCCCCAGACCGCAAATATTGGATCTGAAGTGACTCTTTCTCCAATATACGGATCATCTAATTGTCTTGGCAAACCACGTATAGATTCCGTATGGATATGATCAAATGCACCGGTTTTGATATACAGATCCAGGACGAATCCAAGTCTTTCAAAATGATGCATATCACCCCAAGACAGGATTTCTTTTCCTGGGAACCATCGGTCTGAGATTATCGTTGCAAACACTCCGCCTGTTTTAGTAACCCTGACAACATCTGTAATGACCTCAATAGGCTGTGTTAGGTATTCGATGGATACTGTGCAGATCACCGCGTCAAATTCATTGTCTTGAAACGGTAGCACGGGATTTTGGTTCAAATCGTGGACAATATGACTGGATAATTGTTGGTTTGCTCTCAGTTCCTCTTCATTGAGGCCCAGTCCTGTAGCCATATAATCTTCCAGAGTATCCGGGAGATGGGATACCCAGCTGCTCATCAAGTCAAGTATATTGGAACCAGAAGAAAGAAGTCTTGAGTAGATTGATTTGACCTGATCGATTGCCAAATCGTCAAGGTGCTTGACCAGTCTTGGGGACTTATAAAAAATAGTGTCATCACTCTCATCTTTTCTGGGGAATGGATAAACTGAGTAAAAATCCGTAGCATTTTCCGGACAGGGTATCTGCATTCCAGGTCCGTTTTCCGTTACCATTTCAGCGATATCTTTACATTCCCTGCCATGCCCCTTTATAGAACACAGTTTTTTAATATATTTTGCCTCCAGAGTCAATGGGTACCTCGCGAGTGGATGATTGGTATCAGCAACCATGATGCCATTTCTCATATCAACTACCCGGAAGGGAATGATATTTCCTTTGAAACTACTCAAGGTAGTCCAGGCAAATCCCTGTGGGTAAAAGCGACCGATATGAGGAATGATCCTCTGTGCTCCTTGATTTTGCTCGAATTTCGTTTCCTTGAATCTAAATATCTTTCTGTCTTCGTAAGGAGGAAGCAATACCCCCGAATCAAAATCTTCGCTGCACGTCTCTCCTTCATTTATGGCTATGATCTTTTGCTCTATATCTCCCGGAAAGATGTCGTTTTTAAAATTGACTTTTCTGGCAAAGTATCTATCCTTATGATTCGCCTGTTCACTGCTCCAAACTAATGAAAATTCTATTGAAGCACTATTTGCTTTTTCCATTGGATGATTTCTCTATTGTTTCCGGCTAACGAATACTTATTAAAATATTTTCCTATCATAAATGCCTTTCTGTTGCAAGTCGTATTTTTATATTGGTCTAGACATATAAATCAGGTGACTAGAAACCCATTCTTCTCGCTTTTTCCCCATGAAGTTTTTCATTGACACACTTATATCTCTCCCCTATACTTTAGTCTATTAAAAATCCAATTATTGTCTTGATTTTTACTATTTTATCTTACAGGAAAAGGAGGAAAAAAATGAAACTTATTGATCTTCAAACGCAGATGACTACAGAGAAAGGAGCATTGTTTTCAAAGGATTTGAAAGATTTTTTTGAAATGACGTTCAAGACGACAATCCCATATTATCAAACTGAAGATGAGATGATGAATGTTTTTAGCGAAGCTGGTGTTAAAGTAATACTCTGTGTGCCTGAACCCCAGAATTTCGATGATATGGCGGCAATGGGTGACTACATTGCTGAACTGAAGAGCGGCTATCCAGATGTGGTTTACGGGAGTTGGGCACCCTATAATTTTTCAAAGTTCACAGATATTGACAAATACGTGGTTGAGTTGGATAAGTATATAGACAAGGCAAAGTCATTCGGGATTTTCTATTATGGAGCTGCAACAGGAGTTCCTGCAAACGATGAGAGGTTTTTCCCAATTTATCAGCTCTGTAATGACAAAAAAGTCCCTATAAAAATCAGTGTAGGGCATACTGCAATGGGTGCAGGTACTCCCGGTGGATCCGGCATACAATTGGGCACTGAGAGACCTATTCCCAATATAGATGATGTTGCTGCCAAATTCCCGGAACTCACAATCATTGCAGCTCACTGTCCATGGCCTTTTCACAGTGAAATGATATCCGTCTTGGTTCATAAAGCAAATGTGTATAATGAGGTTCATGGTTGGCTGCCCAAATACTTTCCTGAGGAATTGAAAAAGGAGATAAATAGCCGCTGCAAGACTAAGATTATGTTTGGGTCGGACTATCCCTTCTTCAGTTTCGACCGGATTATAAAGGGGTGGGAAGACGAAGGGTACAAACCGGAAGTGATTGAGAATGTATTTTACAAGAATGCTGAGCGAGCATTCGGTATTGAATATTAAGAAGGTTTCTGTCAGGAATAGATTCATTGAATTAAACACAGGGTCAGGCTGTGATACGGGATAATCAAAAAAACAGACGCTATATAGGTGCTGTGAATTGTCTTGTTTCGTGGTCTGCACCCTTTTTTCGTGTGAGTTATTCAATTATTGATACTCTTCCCCTCTTTCTCTGTGAACTCTATTCTCCTCGAGTTTCCACCTGAGACGTACAGCAGTCGCAATAGGGATATCAACCACCTGGTAATTGCAGCACCCCATCATGCACTACTAATACACTAAGTTCCTCCCTCGGATTGCAATACTAAGAAGTATTTTCTACATCTCTATACATTATTTTCCTATTTGTATTCGCCCCTTTTTTTGTGTTTTTATTTTTCCGATCTCTTTCTATTGGATGGATATTTCTCCGTTTTTATGCCCAAATTTGCCGTTCTTCGACGGATAATATCTAATGGTCATAATTCTCTCTATCTTATCAAGGAATATTATTCATCTAGATAAAGCCAGTGAATCTATGTGGATTCGGATTATATGGTGTAACTCAGACTCATTCCTTTTTATCTATCATTTATTTTCTACGTCCTTATTTTTTGTATATTATCTATATTTATCACATACAATATATTACAAATACAACCAAGAAGAAGTTGATTTTATTGGTTTTTCATTATTTTTCCTGTTGCATTCTGTGTTTCAATATCATAAACTGCTGGATATAGGTGTTGGCTAATAACTGGTGAACAGACCCGCTAGCGCGGGGGAAGGTAATAGAAAGGCCGCGACAACAGCGAGATAAGGTCTAAATGGAAGCGACAATACAGAAGATATTTGACACAGGATACGACGCTTATCAAGAGA
>JAXHVA010000047.1:0-32960 GCA_034189035.1 Thermodesulfobacteriota bacterium | reverse complement strand
CGTAAATCAGTCATTTTCTAACCACATTCATGCAATCACAGGCAATTATTGGGCCAGAAAATACCGCTTAACTAAATGGTTCTCGGCGATGCTGACTTCGTCAAGTACCTTGTTCCGTCGCGCTCCGCGCGCCAGAACAAGGTACTTGACCGGACACCGTGAACCGCACAATCAAACTACGTTTGCTTGTGCGGCCCCCGGTGCCGGTCAGCACCGCGATTTATGACCTTTGAAAGTGATAGAAATATTATAAAATGCAAAAAATGATGAAATCAAATTGTATTTGGCTCAATCAGTTCCGAGTGCAGACTACGGTACATAGAAACCAGTGAGGTAATTGGTAACACAGAAAAAGTTTGAATACAAATCCTCGCTATATTGTTTATCCTTAATCCAGTACGAAAAGCTAAGAGTTTAGCATTTTCAATGACTTAACTGTTTTATTTTATAAATGAGAAATCCACTATTTTAATGAAAAATCGCTCCAATCTGGATCCTGGTTCAAACAGATTTTAAATCTTTACTTATTTATATGATATAATTTAGGTATTATGAGGGCTTACGAATTATTAACAATAGGATATGAAGGGCGAGCGATAGACGAATTTGTTGACCGCTTGAAACAATTTAATATCTCCCGCCTGATTGATGTCCGTGAAATTCCGCTTTCACGCAAGTCCGGCTTTTCAAAGACTTCTCTCAGTGAAAGGCTTAAAGATGAAAATATTGAATACGTCCATGCGAAAGCTCTTGGAAGTCCCTCGGATATTCGCAACAAGCTTAAAACAGACAGGGATTATGATTACTTTTTCAAGGCGTATGGAAAATATTTATCCCAGAACATGCAAGTCATAGAGGAAGTTTATCAATTCATTGGAAATGGGGTAAATTGCATTATGTGTTTTGAGCGTTTCCCGGAGAAATGTTACCGCACTGCGGTTCCCGATAAAATAAAAGATTATGACGGAAACGGACTAAAAATCATACACATATAATCGCCTTGAAAAAAATTGAAAAGAAAAGAATACTTATTACTGTTAAAGCCTATCCTAATCCCAGCAGGAAATACAGCGAGACTGTATGCTGTGCCGGGGTTGATTTAAACAATTTCCAGTTAGTCCGCCTCTATCCTGTTCCCTTCCGTGATCTTGATAATAATAAGAAATTTAAGAAATATAGCATAATTGAGGTCGATTGTTTTCCACCGAATGATGATAAGCGACCAGAGAGTTTTCGTCTAAATTCGGACTCAATCAGCGTGATTGCATTGCTGGATACCGAAAAAGGCACATGGAAAAAACGGAAAGATATTGTTTTAAAAGTGCCGGTAAAATCCATGTGTCAGGTTTACAAAGACTTAGAGACTCAAGACTTGTCTCTGGGTTTAATTAAACCTGAAAGTGTCGCTTTTGAATGGTCAAAGTCTCTCCGATCAGAGGGCAAGAGAGTCGTGTTATGCCTAGTTAAGTTTCTTTGATAAGATAAAGGATGCCATTCAAGAAATACCGTTTAACTTTTATTATAAATTCAAATGTGCCGAGGTTGCTGATTGTCTGGGACACAAGTTATCGATTATTGACTGGGAGATAAGACAAATGTATTGTCAATTTCTCCAGGTTTTTCCTATACATGAAATTAGATTGCAAAAAATTCAACAAAAATGGCTTGAAATATCAGACGCCACAAAAAAGGAAGTATAACGTTGGAAATTTGAAGCGATTTCGAAAGACCTTTATGGTCTTGGGTGTTTTTTATACGAAAATATGAGGAATGAGGGACATCCTATATTCCCCCTGTCAAGAAAGAGTGATTAGAGACGTAGTTTCTAATTAATAGTTTTCTTGACATGCTGTCGGTTAATTTATAGACTTGTATCATGTCGTGAAAAGCAAAATTGGATACACTTGGTGCTCTGTATCACATAATGGTACAGGGGATCAACAAAGCAGACATATTTAATGACGATCGGGACAAGGCATGCTTTCTTGGTAGCCCCAATACTGCAACCGCCGACACAATCGCACTGGTCACCTCTTTGAAAACAGATACAAATCCATACTTTGTGACGAAGACAACTACCTCTTGGTCCTTGTCCGGTGCATCCACCATAATCTTATCCAGGCCGGTGTGGTCAAAACCATAGAGGGATTGGATCATTACCCCTGGAGTGGACACCGAAGCATCATCGGTCAGGCAAAGAGCCCCTGGATGGATACTGCGCATGTTTTAGTCCAATTCAGCGACACCCACAGGAAATTCCTTAGTGAATATCAAAAATTCATGAGAGAAGGAGTCGGCCAGGAGCAGCTAAAGGAATTGACCAGCAGCGGTCTTATCCGAAGCCAGGGCGGCTGGTCCCAGGTGCTGGCTATGCGGAGTAGAGGCCGGAAGGAAGAGTTTAGCGAAGGAATACTCGGCGGGGGCGATTTTGTCGATAATTTCCTGAAAGAAGCCAAGGACAGCCACCAGCTATAGCTTAAGACTGAGCGATCCGGCAAGAACATCGAGAAACTCATCGAAGAAGAATGCCGAAGGCAGGGAATAAGCCCCCGGGAATTGAAAGGCGGCAGCAAGCGCCGGAAGGTGAGTGATACAAGAGCTGTAATAGCCTTGCGGGGCAGAGATAACTTGGTATGTAGGTGTTATCGGGTGTTACAAAAGCAATCGAGAGGGCTGAACAATGTTATAACTATAGATATCACAAATAGAAATAACGTTCTTAAAAGTTCCCAATAATTATAGGCGATGGGGTTCGCCTTTAACCGCCACTGTGCTAATGACTCCTACTTAAGATTCTGCAAAAAGGAGTGAAATATGCATAAAGTAATTTTAGTCGGTTTAGGCGGTTTCATTGGGGCAGTTTTAAGATATTTGATAAGTGGTTGTGTTCAGGCTTTGACACAAAGCGTTGCTTTTCCGCATGGAACTCTTGCAGTTAATATTATGGGCTGTTTTTTGATTGGAATACTCTCTCATCTCGTTGATTCTCAAGCCGGGATGACAGCTGAAATACGTCTGTTACTGATGGTCGGTATTTTGGGTTCGTTTACTACATATTCTACATTTAGCAATGAAACAATTAATCTACTGCAAGATCAAAGATTGCTTCTGGCTTTTCTAAACGTAGCAACTCATATTATTTTAGGACTGTCTGCTGTAATTATCGGCAGATTTACTGTTATTATGATATGGGGGTGAAGCGAATGAAATTACCGCACGAAGCCCAACTACTCAGGATTTTTATTGGAGAACGTGCCAAATACGACGGTAAACCATTATATGAATGGCTCGTAATCAAAGCCAAAGAGCATGGTTTAGCAGGGGCTACTGTGCTTCGTGGTTTAATGGGATTTGGCGCTACTAATAGCCGCATTCATACTGCAAAGATACTAAGGCTATCTCTTGATTTGCCAATTGTCGTTGAAATAGTAGATATACCAGAAAAAATAAAAGATTTCCTCTCTTGTATTAATACCGTGGTTAAGGAAGGCTTAGTAACACTTGAAAAAGTAGAGGTTTATATTTATAGAAGCAATAATCATGATGAATGAATGTTGAGGGCCATGGTATATCATCACTTGAGAGTAAAAAGTCAAGGAGGAATAAGGTACGATCATAAGAAACTAACTAACTTAAATAGCAAAGTGAGGTCGGCCTTGACGGGTTGTTGCCCAAATTACTTTTCGCTTGTCCAAAATGTTTTTTTACTGTCCCTTCTTTCATAAATCCGCCCCCTGTCCATTTACTCCAAGAAGAAGATAGATTGATGGTATCAATCTTCTTTTCAAAGGTTTTCTCTTCACCGAAATCTGCCGTTTTCCATTGTAATCCACCTCCCACCGACGATATAATCCCCATAGGGTGAGTTGCTGACTCTGCACGGACTAAACGGATCAGTTCAACAATATTTTATCAATCATCCTGCTGAGATATTAACTCTTTTTGTCTATGCAGCCAGCGTCTGATAGAATGAACCGTGCTGTTAATTTTATGTTGGCGGTACAACTGATAAAATGCTATTCGTTATGTACCACCACCAAAAAAGATACTGCATTTTTGTAAGGTCAAGTGTATATTCATTGTAGATACTTTTAGTGGAGCATGATTCATTAAATGGAGGCGAAATATGCAAACAAAAATTGGAAAGTGAGGCAATAGCCTTGCATTATGAATACTGAAATCATTAACATTGAATGCAAACCTAAGACAAGATGCATTGGTTGATATATCTATCGATAAGGAAAGAATTATTATTACCCCAATTGGTGAAAAAGAGTATTCGCTTGATGAGCTTTTAGCGGGTGTATCGGAAGATAATCTTCACGGCGAATGTGATACAGGAGTCCCTGTAGGGAAGGAAATCTGGTAATCATGGGGAATTATATTCCGGACAGAGGCGATGCAGTTTGGATAAATTTCAATCCACAAGCGGGTTATGAACAATCTAGGAGAAGTCCTGCTGTAGTCCTCTCGCGAAGTTCCTACAACGGTAAAGTTGGGCTCGCTATTTTCTGTCCAGTAACCAATCAAGTCAAAGGTTATCCATTTGAAGCCATTATCCCTTCAGGGTTAAAAATTGCAGGTGCTATTTTATCCGATCAGTTTAACAGCCTTGACTGGAAAATAAGAAATGCCGAATTCTACGATAAAATACCTGAATCTATTATTTTTGAAATATTTAAGAAACTTTCGACACTCCTTCGTTTTGATAAGTAGCAAGTTCAATCTTGCAATGGTAAGTTAGATTGGTACAGAATCTGTCGCTTCACTCGGACGGCTTGAAACAGCGGCATTTTCAATATGCATTGTCGAATAAAATATTTTATTCACACCCTTTTTTACCTCTAACCAGAACCTTTATATTGTACATTCAACCTTTAACAACAAAAAGTCTTTACAATCCAAATAGATATTGATAGGGTAAACATAATGGCAACCCTGCTCATTTCAACAGTCTTTTGTTCATCATCTCACTACTGATCAAACGCCCCCTACTCTACTTTCGGCTACTCATAAAATCCGACTTTTCTATTTACACAACGGAGGACTACGGAAAAATCCAAGATGTTTTAGGCATGCAAGAGAACTCATTGGAGTAATAAAATGAAGCCAAAAGCATACATTGAGCCTCAATTCCGGCAACAATTTGGGGTCAGTATCGCTTCTGTGTCCCCGATATCGTTGTAAATATTTGAGCAGTCCTATGGGGATAAGATTTAAACCAGACATTATAGCGGGGCATGAGGGACGACTTTATATAATGATCAAGGGGAAGATAGGGAATCAAAAAATGGAGTTAGAACTATGAATAATTTTACTCATAAATCAAGACATATTAAAGCACCTTGTGTAATGGCTTGCCCTGCACATATTGATATACCTCGTTATGCTCGTTTAATCGCTCATTCAAAGTTTGATGAGGCCTTGGCTGTCATTAGGGAGAAGATTCCTTTTCCTTCAGTCTGTGGTCGGGTTTGTCATAGCCCTTGCGAGTTGACATGTAATGTTAATAGGATGTACCCTGATGAACCGGTAATGATAAGAATGTTAAAGAGATTTGTTGCGGATATGGATAAGGGTGAGTGGAAATCATCATTAAAGACAAGCAAGACTATAGACACTCGGATTGCCATAATTGGGGCTGGGCCAGCAGGACTTACAGCAGCGTATTTTTTAGCTTTAAAAGGTTACAAGGTTATAGTCTTTGAAGCGTTACAAGTGGCAGGTGGAGTGTTGGCCATGGGAATCCCAGAATATAAATTGCCGAAGTCAATATTAAACAGCGAGATTCAACTCATTAAAGACTTGGGTGTTACGATTAAGACCAATACTCCAATAGGTAAGGATCTCACATTGAAAGGTATAAAAGATCAGGGGTATAGAGTTATCTTAATTGCGATAGGTGCTCATCTGAGTAGTATTCTTAACATTAAAGGCCAAGACTTAAACGGTGTTATGCACGGAATAGAATTCTTAAGAAGGGTGAATTCAGGTGAGAAACCCTTTTTAGGGGAGAAGGTTGTAGTGATAAGTGGTGATAGGCAAATCTGGCGTTCTTATACAGCCATAGATTCAGCAAGGACAGCATTGAGAACCGGTGCAAAGGAGGTTTACTTACTTTGTCTACATCCTGAGAAAAATATACCAGCAATCTATAGAGATGAAATTGAAAAGGGGATTCAGATTCAATATGCGGTTTCTCCTGTTCGTATATCAGGGAAAGACGGTAAGGTCAATGGCGTTGAGTGTGTTGAAACAGGAGGTGAGGTGGGTCATAATTTTACAATTGAGGTTGATACAGTGATTGTTGCTGTAGATCGACTCCCTGATCTCTCTTTGTTAACAGAGGAATGCACTGATTGGATATCAATTACAGAACATGGGTTTATCAACACCGATAAAGAAGGCTTTGCAAATAATGAATTGGGGATTTTTGCTGCTGGAAATGTTGTTGGAGGTTCATCATCTGTTATAGAATCAATTGCTTCTGGGAGAAAAGCAGCGTCTTCCATTGATAAATATCTTGAGGGGGATGGAATAATAGATAAGAAACTCTCACTATCCGATAAAGGGTATGCAATACGACATCTTACAGTTATTGGGGATCGAGCGGAGATCTCAAGGATTCCCATTGAGGAGCGGCTAAGTGGTTTTCAGGAAGTAGAGATGGGACTCAATGAAGATGAGGCCATTAAGCAGGCAAATCGCTGTTTACGATGCGATCTGCCGATTATGGCAAGTCCTGCAAAGTGCTATGGGTGTTTGATGTGTATGATGCGATGCTCCCTTGCATATGAGAAGGCCTTTAATCCTTCAAAAGCCAGGATCAAAATTGAGAGACTCGTGGATACGGATATTGAATATATGATTTCATTTACAGATAAATGCAACAATTGTGGTATTTGTGTCGTCAGCTGTCCATATGATGCTTTGATAAGAGAGAATAGGGAGGTGATTTAATGATGTATGGATATGGGGGAAACATCTTATATATAGATCTTACCGATGGTAATATAAGTAAAGAGCCGCTTGATCCAACAATGGCGAAGTCTTTTCTAGGAGGGTCGGGTTTTTCTCAGAGGTTGGCTTATGATAATATAATCCCTGAATCTTGTCCATTTTTGCCGGAGAATGCGATTATTATCGGTGTTGGCCTCTTTTCAGGTACTATCGTTCCTGGATCAGCAGAGCTATCGATTACCTATAAGGCTCCTCTCAATGGAGGGATCGTCACCAGCAATGGTGGGGGATCATTTCCTCTTATGCTCAAATCTTCAGGATATGACGCTGTAGTGATCCGTGGTAGAGCAAAAAAACCTGTTTATCTCAAGATCTTCAATGATGATATTGAGATTCATGATGCAGAAAATCTATGGGGTATGGATAACTATGACACAACTGATGCATTACGGAGAATGCATGAACCATGCAGCATTATCCCTATCAGTGCTGCAGGTGAAAATCTGGTGAGAATATCCATGTCTTTTATTGATAAGGGAGGTACAATAGGATCAGGTGGATTACCTGCTTTAATGGGATCAAAGAATCTCAAAGCTATTGTAGCCTGCCTCGGGGATAGGGAGATAGAGATTGCCGATCCGGTGAGGCTCATGAAGAGAGTGGATAAGATAAATGAGCGTGTATTTAAGTATTTTCACCGTCAGTCGCTCATTGAAGGTGGCACCTTCTCTATGACCAAGGGGTGGCTTGGTGCTATGACTTCAATGATGGCAGGTGTGGATATTGAGGACTGGGATAAATTACACAGAAGCGTGAGAAAAGGGCTGGCATGCCCCAGTTGTGTTATGGGTGATAAGGATCTTGTGAGGATAAGAGAGGGTGATTATGCGTGCAGCAGGATCTATACAACTGATTTTATGGCCGAATGGGATTCCAGCGGAAGCACGGATACTGATAAGTATAACAGGGCAATATATCGTAAGGATTTTATGAATCGTGAAGGAATCGATAGGATGAGTCATTCCCAAATTATGGAATTGCTCGCCTCTTTATACAAAGATGGTATAATAAACAGCGAAGAGATTGGAGGCCTTGAGCTAGATGGTCAACCGCCGGACTATGTGGACTACGATACAGCTCTTGATCTGTTATATATGATATCTCATAGGCAAGGTATTGGAAATGAGTTGGCCGAAGGTGGAGTGAGGTTGGCAGAAAAAATAGGCAAATGTGCGAAGGACTATCTCGTCCATATCAAGGGGTTTCCTCAGTTTATTGACCCAAGAGTTGATACCTTTCATATAATGACATTTAGTCAAATGGTCTTTCCAGGCCGTACTCACTATGCCCCTGGTGGTTTAGGCCTTTATGGAATGGGGAGATCTATTGATGAGCATATAAAACATGCTCGTAGAATTGGGATGACTGAAGAAGATATAAGCCGAATATTTGAATCGAGTACATACAATGTGGGAAGACTGACAAAGCATACTCACAACTGGTATTCTCTCTTTAACTGTCTTGGTCAGTGCCATCGTCTTTATATTCATCGTTTCCATGGTATGGAGGGCTTTATTGATATGTATTCGGCAATTACAGGAGAAGAGACAACTTCAGCAGAACTATTGAGAGGAGCAGAGCGAGCCTGGAATATATATAGAATCTTGAATAGTAGAGAAGGATTTAGCCGGAAGGATGACAGTGCTCCAAAACAGTGGTTTGGATCTGATAAGTCGGATGGTACAGAAGTGGGAGGAACTATGATGGACTATTTCAGTAATCCCATCACTATAGAAGATACCAAAAGAGCATTGGATGAGTATTACGATGAATGTGGCTGGGATAAAAAAGAGGGTTCTCCTACTTTGAGGAAGCTTACGGAACTGAGATTAGACAAACTGTAATAAATACAACAGATTAGCCTATTGAAAAGAGTGGCTTTAACGGTGGTTAAGTGTAATTCATTCAACTTTACATAGATTTCTCAGTGACTTTCTGTGTAACTTCTATGTAATGAGAGAAAAATAACGCTGGAGGGATAATAATATGGTTGAAAGGAAAAAGACAAACATGAATCAGGATAAGGGAGATACTCAGGAGAATATCATTATAGAAGATCTATTTTTCAACAGCAATGGGATGAAGTGTTCAGGGATGCTATATCGCCCTCGAAAAGTAAAAAATCCTCCGATTGTGATCATGGCTCATGGATTTGCAGGAGAAATGCTCTTTGGACTCCCTCCTTATGCCAAGATGTTTTCTGATGAAGGGATGGCTGTATTCCTCTTCGATTACCGATGCTTCGGTAAAAGTGAAGGCAAACCAAGAAACCTTGTCAGCCCGTCACACCATCTCAAGGACTGGCATTCAGCTATTGAATACGTATGCACCTTGAAGGACATCAATTCACAGAGAATCGCATTATGGGGTTCATCCTTTAGCGGGGGGCATGTTATTGTGTCAGCAGCAAAACATCAAAATGTAAGGGCAATTGTAGCACAGGTGCCCTTTGTTGGTGGCATTTCCTGTGTTGCTTCTTCTGCCCTTAATTTAAAAATATTTGTAAAAGCCTTGATTTCGAGTGTAAGAGATGTGACAAGGAGTATTACATTCAGAAAACCATATTATATGCCGGTAGTTGGAAAAACCGGTACACTTGCTATAATGAATACTCCCGATGCACTTGACGGCTATATGGCTCTTGTTCCGAAAGATTATGAATTTGCAAATGAATGTCCGGCCAGGATTTTTGTAACTGCAAATTTTTATATGCCGAAAAAATATACGAAAAAGGTTCAATGTCCCGCAATGATAGTAATGGCGCAAAAAGACTCACTATTAAACCCGAAGGCTATTGAAAAAGCCGTTTCTATGATGAGCAATGCAACCCTGAAAAGTATGCCGGTGGGGCACTTTGATGTTTATGTGGGGGATGTCTTTAAAGAGGTAGTAAAATCTGAATGTGACTTTTTAAAAAAACATTTAATGGAAAATTAAAGTAAATTGCTCATTGTTAATATAATAATGCAAACCATAAGAAAAATGGTTGGCACATTCTATTCCTTGAGTATATATAGACTTGTCCTATTTATCCGGCACTAATTTTTTCCCAGTGCCAGAGGCACTCCGCGGCGCTCCCAATTGATGTATGCTTCTATAGCGATCATTTTCGGATCGTCAGATCCCAATTAAGCACCTTTCAGAGGATTCCTGAGACACCAGTTGATCATATGGCGAAGTTCGGCCACCTTGCCGAGTTGCTTTTGGAACTTGGGATAGGTTTCCGGATGCGTATTGGAGGCATTCGGATGGCATTGAGCACAGGCCACTCCATTTGTACCGAGTTTTGAGCTTGCCCAAAGTGCCCGACCTTTTTCTACAACAGAAAGATACTCTTTCTTCCATCGCTTCAGGTCTGTCTCAGTAAACTCATCCGCATGGACTGAAAAGATAAGGCCAAACAGTATAATCCCAAGTAGACCTGCCGATAGATGAATGATTTTAATGTTTTAATCTCCTTCGGTTAATAGTGAACTTGAGGCATAATACGCTGCGTCAAGTTTTTATATGTTGTGTCCTCAGGTTGCCCAGATTCTGTATTAAAGCGAACCGTCCGGGCAGTGTTGTTATAGAGAGTGAAATGTACATTCGCGTTGCCGGAAGCTATGTTTATAAACTGCCACCCCGTGGCATCTCGTTCGGAAAAAAGATCCGCTCGATTCATGGGCACGGTAAGCTTGGGAAGGTGGCTCCTTGTCTGAGAATAGCTTTGCGGATAAGGTCATGGCCATACAGGACTGTTACTTTCACACGGTACACAGTGGATTTTGTACTTCAATGCGGACAGGATCTCTATACCATGATCGAGTTCTGCCTTGGTGCGCAATTGGGCGAGCTCCCCGCCGAATATTACAAAATCTGGTTTGGGTGTCAGTAGATTTGTTTCTGCCACTGCTCGAATCAGCCCCCGATCCCAGTTGTGAACAAAAAGGTTGCCTCTGATGTGCTGAATGTGTGAATCTGAAATATAGGCAAAGGTAAAATTTTCACTGGTATCAGCGAATGCGCATTCAACTAAGCTGATTGGTAAGCAGGCGCCTACAAATACCGCACCAGCAGCCTTCAGAAAGTCACAGATTTATTGCTGTATTAATCTTCTTCTCCTCTATTTCTTATCGGTCTCAGCCGATTTTGCGAACTGAGGGCTGGTCAGCGCCTCCATAAATGTCGCAAGATCCTCTTTCTGCTGCTCCGTCAAGTTAAGGGGCCGAATGCCTCCACTGAGAAAATCATTGACTTTATCCGCCTTCTTTGGTAACGTCTCCGTTGTTGTAGCGTGTTACAGTCTCTCTCAGGGGCTTCATTTTGCCATCATGCATGTAGGGGGCTGTCACCTCTATATTGCGTATGGTTGGTGTTTTGAAAGCCCCAATGTCGTCAGACTGTTTGGTAACAGCAAAGCGACCAAGTTCAGAAACATTCTTATCGGTAAGCACTGTAACATCAACGTCTCTTCCTTGGATCTTTGCTTTGAGGAATGCGTTTACTAGCTTTGGCACATCCTTTTGAATCTGGTTGATACCGAACTCCTATGTTGTGGAACCGATTATCGGTAAAGAGTGCTTGTGTTTGCTCGATTACATGGCAGGAAACGCAACTGCCTTCCCCCATAAAGACCTCCAAGCCACGAATTGCCGCTTGGCTCATTGCCTCTTTATCGCTCCCGAAGTACCATCGATCAAAAGGGGTGTATCCCGCAACGATAGTTCGCTCGAATGCAGCAATGGCTTGAGCCACCTCATTCATGGTTATCTGGTCTCAGGTTTTGTTGAATACCATTTGAAATGCCTTGATATACTCTGGGTCAGATTGCACGATTTGTAAAATAGGCTGTTAATCCTTTAAGCCCATCTCAACGGGATTCACAAATAGATGAATTGACTGATCTTCAAGGTCCTTGGATCGCCCATCCCAGAAGAGTTTTGAAAAATACGCAGTATTGATGATAGTCGGTGCATTACGTGTTCCTTTGAGTTTATTGATCCCCTTCGAAACTCTCAGAGATCTGTCTGTAAATGCCTTATTGGCATCGTGAAATGTTGCACAGCTTACTTTGCCGGTCGAACTGAAGCGGGTATCATGAAAGAGGGCATCTCCGAGTCTCACTTTTTCAGCTGATTGCGTATTCTCATTCGGGATTGGGACAGGGAGTAACCCGAGCAGAGAATTCCCAGCCGTGGTCAGCCCTGGAGCAACGGTCATCAACAGCACAAAAGCTATTAACTTTTCCATGATTCCTTCTCCTTTCTAAGAGGTTGGTTCCTTCAGGTATACATTTTGCGTCTAAAATTGAGGCGGGTTGATCGTGGGTTTTGCTTGTTGCAATTTAAGAACCAAACGATTATGTTCTCATCCCTTAACAGACACGTGTTTGATAATATATCCCTGTCAGCAAAAAATATAAGGCAAGGGCCCTTGGATGTCAAATAGACACTTGAAGGTTTGAGTATTCACCAGTAATAAAGTAAAAAAAGTGCATATAAGAATGATGATACAGCCTATTTGAGCAGTTAATATTCAATCAGCCTGCTCAACCGAAGATTGCGCATTGATCTTTCCAAGAGCATCTGGTACGGCAAAACTCCAGAGGTGCTTTCTTGTCAATCAACACCTTAAAATTCATTGCTGTTCCTCTTTCTCCATAGGAGATATCCAGCCCCCTTAATATGATCTTATCCCATTTTCTGACTGCATCTTCATTACCGTTTGGACTTTGGCAACTGTCATCCTTACACAGCGGGCAAACATGACAGAGTTCATCAACGCCTTCGATGACCTCTATGATCGTATCTGTCCCCGAGAGTATGGTTTCTTTTATCTTACATTCTGTCTCATTAAAGGCCTTTCCCCTTTCAGGAAAGTTTACTGACAGATACGGCACGCAAAAAATGTGATGGGGTCTCCATTTTGCTATTGAAACTACAGGTTTTGGAATCATTTTTTACCCTCCATTGTTTTGGGAAAGAACAAATACAGTCTTTAAATTAAAGTGCCCTGAGAGAAATTCGGCGCATGCTCTTGGTGTTTTTATTAATAGAGGTCAATCAAGTGGTGCCCAAATAATTGCAGAAAAGATGAGAAGTGTCAAGATATTTGCCTTTGTAAACCAAAATGAGGAGACCGTGATTCTACAGAGTTTTTCTATCTGTTCTTTCTTGACATGCACTACGAAATTATATAGATTTAAATGGTTTATAAATTATTTACGTCCAATTGTTAATGGAAAATTGTTTTTATGAATTTAAATAGTGTCCGGTTAATAGGATAGAGGTAAAATGGAGTTTTTTATTTTTCAATCCCTCGGTGGTTTGGGGATGTTTCTTTTCGGCATGAAAATCATGTCAGAAGGTCTTCAGAAGGTAGCGGGTAAAAGGATACGTCAGATCTTGAATATGGTTTCCAACAACCGTTTTGTTGGGTGTACGGTGGGCATGGTTATGACCAGCATTGTACAGAGTTCCAGCGCCACAACGGTTATGCTGGTCGGCTTTGTTGATGCGGGCCTCATGACCCTTACACAAGCCATTGGGGTCATATTAGGAGCCAATATCGGTACAACAGTAACGGCCCAATTAATTGCCTTTAAGATTCAGAACTATGCCCTGCCTGCCATTGCATTGGGAGTATTTTTAAAATTCTTTATAGGACAAAAGAAATGGGCATATGTGGGAGATGTGCTTCTGGGGTTTGGCCTTGTCTTTTACGGGCTTGCAACAATGAAGTCGAGTTTTGCCCCGTTAAAGGAAAGCGAGGTCTTTATATCCTTATTTACAAGATTTAATGCTGACAATTTGGCGGGCATACTCCTTTGCATTTTGCTAGGGACAATACTTACAATGCTCCTGCAGAGTTCCAGCGCTACGGTTGGGATTACCATGGCCCTTGCCAGCCAGGGGCTATTGACGTTTGAGGCAAGCGTGGCTTTAATTCTTGGTGACAATATCGGGACTACGATTACAGCAGAATTGGCGAGTATTGGTTCCAGTATTAATGCACATCGAACTGCGAGGGCCCACACTCTGTTTAATGTCATCGGTGTTTTTAATATTATTATGTTTTTCCCCTTTTTTATAAAACTGGTTTTGTGGGCTACGGCTCTATTTATAGATATTGGGCATCCTGACCTGGTTCTAGGAGGAGAAAAACCCAATATTGCAAGGTATATTGCAAATTCCCATACCATGTTCAATATAGTCAATGCCTTGTTTTTTCTTTTGGTACTCCCGTATCTCACAAGTGTTGCAATATGGCTGACCCCCCATAGGGAGGAAGGGGAAGTGATAGAGGATCTTTATCACATCAAATACCTGGATACGAAATTCATTGATACCCCCTCTGTTGCACTGACACAGGCCAGAGCGGAGGTCATCAGAATGAATGAGGCTGTTAAAGTGATGTATGATGATGTGATCAATTCTCTTTATGAACGTAAACTTAAAGAACTTAACAAATGGAGAAAGAGGGAAGACATTATTGACCTTCTCCAAAAGGAGATCATCCAGTTCCTTGTAAAGGTTATGCAAAGAACTATTACACCTGAAGAATCAAAAGAAGTGGCATCTCTCATGCGAATGGCCAATAATCTGGAAAGAATCGGAGATGCAATAGAGAATATCGCTGAGCTGGAAGAGGAACTCATTGAACAGGAATTGTACTTTTCTCAAGGCGGTTTAACGGATTATGAAACCATATCCAGTGAGGTAAGAAAATTCATTGTTCTCGTATTAGATGCTATGCAGAATGAGGACAGGGCGGTGATGGCCTCTGCCGAAAAGATTGAAGAGAGCATAAACGAAATGAGGGAAGTGATGAGAGAAAAACACCATATGCGTCTTCAGCAGGGTCTATGTACCGTAGATCCAGGCTTGATTTTTGTGGATATGCTTACTTCATTCGAAAAAATAGGGGACTATTGTTATAATATTGCGCAGGCAGTTGCAGGACAAAAATAACAATCAGGGTCACGAGGAAACCGGATATCGTCTTCTAATCGCCTCGATTCGCTCTAATACAGGGGGGTGACTATAGCTCATAAATACCTTGAGAGGATGAGGGGTTAAGTTTGAAAGGTTTTCCACGCTTAGCTTTTTTAGTGCTGTAATCATAGATTGAGGATGAGGGTAGGTCTTTGCTGCATACGTATCTGCTTCGTATTCGTATTTGCGTGAAAGTATGTTTGCAAAGATAGAGAGTATCTGTTCAATAGGAGCATAGAGAAAGCCGAAGAAGAAGAGACTGGCATAGATCGAGGTCTTTTCCATCTTAAATGCTGCAAAGAGTTCTTTATTGTTTATAAAGACAGAGAGTATATAAAACATTAATCCAGTGGTGAGGATAGAGACAAGAATAGATTTAAATATATGCCTTTTCTTGTAATGACCGATTTCATGGGCAAGTACACAGACGAGTTCCTTTACATCGTGTCTTTCAATGAGTGTATCAAATAATACGATCCTTCGAAACTTACCAAATCCAGTAAAAAAGGCATTCGATTTTGTAGAGCGTTTTGATGCATCCATTGTAAAGACCCCTTTCATCTTAAAATCCTGTGATTTTGCGTACTTTTCAATCTCATCTTTCAGCTCACCGTCTTCTAAGGGGGAAAATTTATTAAAAAGGGGCATAATTACAACCGGTGCGACAAAGGCAATCAGTATCTGTAATAGAGTTACAGCAGACCAGCAATACAGCCAGGCCCATGTCCCGGCCTTTTCGAAAAGCAATAAAACAACACAGAAGATTACCCCTCCGATTATGCCGGCAAGTAACCATGTCTTCAGTATGTCCAGAACAAATGTTTTTGGCGTAGTCTTATTGAAGCCGTATCTTTCTTCAATGATAAAGGTATCGTAAATTGAGAAAGGGATAAGGAAGACCTGGAAAGTGAGCAATAATAATCCGGCAAAAATCAGACCGGTTGGGATCATCCCTAGGTTAAAGCCCCTTGCAAACCGGTCAACCATATTGAATCCTCCAAAGAGTATAAATACAATAATGATTGGGGTAATTACTGTATCGCAGATAATCCCAAATTGGGTATTGTCAATGAGGTACTCCTGAGATTTTTTATACTTCTTTGCATCATAGTATCCTTCAAATTCTTTTGGTAAATCTTTCTCAGCATGCCGGACATTTAATCGTTCAACGATGAAGTTTATACAGTAATTACCGACTAAAATAACGAGAATTATCACAAGAAAAAGATTCATATATACCTCATTGTAAAAGTAAAATAGCGATTGGTTGACTTGAAAACAGCGATCGCATTTATAACAGTGAATCATATTGAGAAAAGGGGTTTTTTCTCTTTTTCTTTTATGTATTGTCTTTCTTTTCCTGGTATAATACCATTTTTAAAGACTTTCTCAAGTTATTTATTCCACCCAAATCCTAAATGTTAGGATAAGATCTTGTCTGGAATCTTGATAAGAATTGCATTTTATGATAGATATTTATTAATAAAATGATTGAGAAAGCTTGTGATTATGATATGGTAGACTACATTGAGAAACAAAGGAGTAATTTTTTAATAAAATCTCTTTGCAATTGCTCAAATGAATTGTATTAAACAACAGCCAAAAAGGAGAAGCTAACTATAGTTAAATAAAAGTCGAGAAGGGCAGGAATGCTGATGTGGCCTTTTAGAAAACCTCAAAAAAAAGATGACAAAAAAGAGAGGGATCTCAAACCATTGGATACACGTGAGTATCAACTCTGGTTGCTCTCCATCCTGATAATTATTGTTCTGACCCTGGGTATTCTCGTTCCAAATGTAATCAGGTCCCTGACAAGCGATGCAGAGATAACCATTGGAGGATTAAACCAGTATTTTTATATCAACATTTTGGCCATAATGATTCTCCTTTTTACATTATATTTGATCTTGAAGCAAAGAGAAATCAGGAGGTTAAGGGCTGCCCTGCTTGGTGAGGAGCGTTACTCAGAAGAACTTGAGAAGCATATGAATATTATGACAGGCCTTTTTGAAATCAGTACGTACATCAATAAAAATATCGACATTGATGATATATTAAAATCAATTGTTCAGCAGGTTGTAAAGTGTATGGAAGCTGATTATTCTTCCTTGTTGCTTACTCAGGAAGACAATAAGTCTTTAAAGGTGCAGGCAAGCTATGGTAAAGAGGCAGAATACACACAAAATGCCTTGATTCCCATAGGGGAGTCGGTTGATGGATGGGTGGCTGAGCGCGGTGAATCATTGTTGCTAAACGGGGAGGTTGACCCCATTGATTTTCCAGGGGTGGAGAATAAAAATCGAAAAATTATTTCGGCCTTATGCGTCCCACTTAAGACAGAAGAAGAGGTCATTGGCGTATTGAATTTAAACAGAACAGAGACGAATAAGTATTTTTCACAAAAAGATCTGAAGCTGCTTACCATATTCGGAAATCATGCCGCAGCAGCCATAAAAAGGGCAAAACTAATGAAGGAATCCCATGAAAAGAAGAGACTTCGTACGATACTTGCACAATATCACTCTCCTGATGTTGTAGATGAGATGTTGAGGTATCCTTCAAGTGAAGGTTTAGTAGAAGAGAAGGTGCTGACCGTTATGTTTGCCGATATTAGAGGATTCAGCAAACTCTTGGGAAACTTGGAGATATCATATGTAAAGGATTTTCTGGATACGTTTTTTTCTTCGATGACCAGGATTATCTTCAAATATCAAGGGACCGTTGATAAGTTTATTGGTGATGCAATCATGGCCTTCTTTGGTGCACCATTGGTTATAGAAAAACCCGAATATAAATGTGTAGAAGCTGCCAGGGAGATGGTGCAAAGCTTCAACAAGCAAAAGGAAGAATGGACAGCGAGATTTTCTTCATTAGGGTCCATAGGTTTGGGTGTTGGCATTAGTACGAACAGAGTCTTTATTGGAAATGTAGGCTCTAAGTATCGATACGATTACACTGTGATCGGAGAGGGGGTTGTTGTCGCTGAACGTTTAAGTAACTTGGCAAAAGCAAATCAGATATTGATCAGCGAAGGAACCTATAAAAAATGCAAGGATTTATTTGAATTCAATCGGAAGTATAAGATGAAAGTCCCGGGAATACAGAACCACCTTATAATCTATGATTTAATGTGAATTTAATTCATATATGGTCGTTGTATGCGCAGGGGGTTTTCGAATGAAACCGATAGGCAGCCTGTCAATAAATTGAATAGTATAGTGCATATGTGGTCTAATCTGGGAGATAGATTCATCCTTTTTGTTGCAACCGGGGCTTTCAGCGGCTATTTCCCCGTATTCCCAGGAACTGTTGGAACGCTGGTTGGTATTGGAATATATCTGCTGATATACGCTTTCAACCCATTATTTTATATCGGCATACTTATTTGTTTATTCTTTTTTGCTGTCCTGATTTCAGCAAAAGGGGAAAAGATACTCCACGAAAATGATAGCAGTCAGATCGTTATCGACGAAATATTTGGATTTCTTGTGGCAATGGCCTTTGTTCCGAATCGGTTTGTGTACATAGCTCTTGGTTTTTTCTTCTTCAGGTTGTTCGATATCATTAAAGTCTTTCCTGCAGGTTTTTTCGATAAGAAGATAAAGAACGGATACGGTGTTGTTCTAGACGATTTAGTCGCCGGAGTTTACACGAACCTGGTCTTACACGGTCTTCGGTTTATAAACTTTTAATTGAACGGTATGATTGTATGTATGCAGAGATTATTGCTATTGGTAATGAGCTGACTTCGGGCAGCGTTATAGATACAAACTCATCTTTTTTGGCTGAGCGATTAATCTCCGTTGGAATAGAGGTCAGATGGATGACCTCTGTGGGTGATAATGAACTCGATATTAAAGAATCTCTTATGAGAGCATTGAACAGGGCGGAAGTTATTTTAGTTACAGGTGGCTTGGGACCTACCCATGATGATATTACAGCTTATGTTGTAGCAAAGACTTTTAAAAGAGAGCTCATACGTAACGAAGAGGCACTCAACCGGATAAAAGCACTGTTTGACTCGCTAGGATTCAGGATGCCTCTGAATAACGAAAAACAGGCCATGATTCCTGAAGGGGCAGAATTAATTCATAATCCTATAGGAACTGCCTGTGGATTCATTATCCGTCAAAACGACAGACTCTCCTTCTTCCTTCCGGGTGTACCGAGGGAAATGATAAGGATGACAGATGAGAGCGTACTGCCTCTCCTAGAAAGGGAAAAGGGAGGAGGATTTCGATTCAAGACAGAAACCCTGAAGATCTTTGGTCTTGGTGAGTCAGGTATTGCAGAGATGATAAAAGATATTGTTGAAAGAGATGAGGATATCAGGATAGGTTTTTTACCGAATTTTCCGGAAAACTACATCAAGATTACTGCAAAAGGAAAAAGTGATAAAGAGGTTTGCTCCAAGCTATCTAAAGCGTCAAATGAAATAGAAAAGAGACTTGGAGATTGTGTTTTTGGCAAAGATAGAAAAACCATTGAGGGGGTTGTAGGTGACCTTTTGAGATTAAATGGAGATACTATTGCCTTAGCAGAGTCTTGTACAGGGGGGTTGATAAGCAGTCGATTGACTGATATCCCAGGCAGCTCGGACTACTTTAAAAGGGCAGTGGTGGCATATGATAACCAAGCGAAGATCGAGCTTCTCCATGTACCCAA
Source organism: Thermodesulfobacteriota bacterium (assembly GCA_034189035.1). Taxonomy (GTDB): domain Bacteria; phylum Desulfobacterota; class UBA8473; order UBA8473; family UBA8473; genus JAUXFK01. The sequence continues at coordinate 13,299 of JAXHVA010000047.1, read as the reverse complement.
AAGTATTGTGGATGAGTTTGGTGCTGTGAGCGGTGAGGTTGCAAAAAAGATGGCTCAGGGTATACGCGAATATGCGAAGGCCACATTGGGTTTAGGCGTAACCGGCATTGCCGGTCCCGGAGGTGGAACTGCAGAAAAGCCGGTTGGCCTTGTATTTATCTCGCTTTCCGATAAAAAGGAGACTCTCGTAAAGAGGTATATTTTCCCGGGGGATCGGGCTCAAGTCCGGCTTTTAACAGCACAAAGCGCCCTAGATTTGGTAAGGAGATATTATTTATGAATGGGATGGAGATTTAGATAAAAAAGGTTATGATTCGTAGCTTTTTAGCAATAGAGCTTCCATTTACGATAATCAAAAAGATCAAGAAGGTACAAGACGATTTAAAATCTTCTTTATTTTCGGTGAAATGGGTAAGGCCTGAGAGTATCCATTTAACGCTAAAGTTTTTCGGCAATATTGAAGAGGAATCCATTGAAGAGATTTCCCGAGTTATTACTGGAGTCACTTCGAAGTTCTCTCCTTTTCACTTAGAGATAAGAGATATAGGTGCCTTTCCCAGTCTCATTCGCCCAAGGGTGATATGGGTTGGTGTTGATGAGCGTGGAGACACATTGAAAATTCTCTATAATATGATAGAGAAAAACCTGGAAACCATTGGATTTGATCCTGAGCAAAGGCAGTTCAATCCTCATTTAACATTGGGAAGAGTGAAGTCTTTGGAGGGAAAGAGGACATTAATAGACAAGGTAGAGCAGTGTAAAGGGTGTGATTTGGGAGTATTTCAGGTAGAGGCTCTGTATCTATTTAAGAGTGAATTGCGTCCTGCCGGAGCAGTCTATTCAAAGTTAAGCACCTTTAAATTAACAGGCTCATAACTGTTTGATTTGGCCAATTCATAAAATAATTTTACAGGCGCCAGACTTTTATCGATTTTTAAGGAGATTTTGTATGGGTGTTGACCTCAACAAAGAAAAAGCCGTTGATCTGGCTGTAAACCAGATTGAGAGGCAATTTGGCAAAGGTTCTATTATGAGACTCGGTGCAGAAACAATTATAAAGGATATTCCAACGATTCCTACAGGATCCCTAAGCCTCGATATTGCTCTTGGAATCGGTGGTATTCCTAGGGGGCGTATTGTGGAGATTTTTGGACCTGAAGCATCCGGAAAGACAACCCTAGCCCTCCATGTAATTGCAGAAGCTCAAAAAAGCGACGGAATCGTAGCATTTATAGACGCAGAACATGCCCTGGATGCAAGCTACGCTCGAAAATTAGGGGTAAAGATTGAAGATATGTTGATATCACAGCCAGACACCGGGGAACAGGCATTAGAGATAGCGGATATGCTCGTAAGAAGCGGGGCAATAGACGTAGTGGTTATTGATTCGGTAGCTGCTTTGACACCAAGGGCAGAGATCGAGGGAGAGATGGGAGATGCTCATATGGGCCTTCAGGCAAGACTTATGTCTCAAGCCCTCAGAAAGTTAACAGCTACTATATCCAAATCAATGTCAGTTGTAATATTTATAAATCAGATACGAATGAAGATCGGTGTTTTCTATGGGAACCCTGAGACAACGACAGGTGGGAATGCACTGAAGTTTTACTCTTCTGTGAGGCTGGATATACGTCGTACTGCATATATAAAAGACGGCCAGGATATTAAAGGAAGCAGAACAAGAGTCAGGGTTGTAAAGAACAAGGTTGCTCCGCCTTTTAAAGAGGTTGAGTTTGATATCATGTATGGGGAAGGAATATCCAAAGAAGGTGATCTTTTGGATATTGCGACTCAAGGCGAATTGATACAAAAGAGCGGGGCATGGTATTCATATAAAGATGAGCGCATCGGACAGGGCAGAGAGAATGCTAAGGTCTTCTTAAAAGAACATCCGAATATCGCAAATGAGATAACAGAGAAGGTCCTTACGCATTTTAGTTTACATCCAAAGAAGGAGAAAGAGAGTTCTTCTGGAGGATCAGAGACTGAATAGTATTTCGAGGGTTTGCTCAACCGTATTGACACCTATCAAGTTGATATCCATCTTTCCTTTACAGGTCTTTTTATTGGCCTTCGGCAATATGCATTGGGTAAAACCCAGTTTTTCAGATTCTTTAATCCGCATCTCCCATTGACTTATTCCCCTGATTTCCCCACCTAATCCTACCTCGCCAAATACAACTGTTTTTTGATCAATGGGTTTATCAAGGTAATTGGATGCAATTGAGGCAATGATCCCTAAGTCAATGGCTGGTTCGTCTATCCTTACCCCTCCAGCAGCGTTTAAAAAAATATCATGGTTTGCAAGGCTCATCCCCACTTTTTTTTCCAAGACAGCTACAAGTAAAGATACGCGGTTATGATCGACCCCAATCGTTGTTCTGCGGGGCACAGCGAAACTGGTTGGACTGACCAAGGCTTGAAGTTCGACAAGAATCGGTCTGGTGCCTTCAACGCTGGAGATTACGACTGATCCTGCAACGTTTATGGGTCTCTCAGATAAAAAGAGTTCAGATGGATTTACAACTTCATTTAGACCGGATTCTTTCATCTCAAATACCCCGATCTCATTGGTCGATCCGTATCGGTTTTTATACGCTCGTAGTATTCGATAAGGATGACCTCGGTCTCCTTCAAAATACAAGACAGTATCTACCATATGCTCCAGTACTCTTGGACCGGCGATCGCCCCTTCTTTGGTGACGTGTCCGATCAGAAATGTAGATGTTCCGGTTTTCTTCGACATATACATCAGTTTTGCAGTGGCCTCTCTTACCTGAGATATGCTTCCAGGAGCGGATTGCAATATGGAAGTATAGATTGTCTGGATAGAATCGATGACCAGAACCTGAGGTTTCAGCTTTTTTACCTCTTCAATAATCTTTTCCAGGGATATCTCTGACATTACGTAGAGGTTTTTTGAAGATACACCGAGTCGCCCTGCCCTCATCTTGGTCTGCTTAGCTGATTCTTCTCCAGAGACATAAAAGACAGTTTTCTCTAAAAGGCCAAGATTATTCATCACCTGGAGCAGTAAGGTCGATTTTCCGATGCCCGGATCACCTCCAACTAAGATCATAGCCCCTGCTACTATACCTCCGCCTAAGACCCTGTCGAATTCTTTGATAGATGTAGATATCCTGTCTTCCTCATCGAGTTTTACTTCAGTAATTGGCAGGGGAACCTCAGTAACATCTATACCCAGATATTCTTTTGCATAAGGAGATGGTTCGTTGATCTCCTCTTCTATCATGGTATTCCATTCACCACAATCAGGGCATCTGCCCAGCCATCTGGGGGTATGATATCCACAGGATTGACATGAAAAGTATGTTTTTGACTTTTTCATTTTTTCCTTACAGGTTCTCGTCTTCTGATTCAATCCCATTTGGATAGATTATCAGCCGGTCTCCAGGATGGATGTGCTTATTTAAGTTCAGTCGGTTCCAGATCATCAAAGCAGGCAGAGGAACTTTAAAGCGTTTTGCAATCTTTGAAAGATTATCACCCTTTTTCACCACATAGACATGTTCATTATTATTGGCGAGCCATTGATCAGAAAAGGTCTTTAAACGCGAATGAAAATCCATACTCGACCCCTTGGGTATGAGAATGGAATGACTGCCTGCAGCTATATAATGGCCTCTGATCTCAGTATTTAGGTCTTTGATGGCCTTGAAAGTCGTATTGGCAGCCTGGGCAATGATGTCAATTGGTGTTGTTTGGTTGCATGTGAGTTTTATTCGATCGAATTCGATCGGAGGGTAGAGGTCTTCTTTGGTAAATGTGAATCCGTATTTTTCTGGATCAGAGAGTATCAGTTTTGCTGAAACAATTCTGAAAATAAAACGCTGGGTCTCAAAAGGGAGGTAGAGATCATAGAAGTTGTTGCATCTTTGAGCTAATATTTCGGATTGAAGCCCTTGCTCACCCATGTTGTAAGCAGCCGCTGAAAGTGTCCAGGAACCGAAGATACTATAGAGCTCTTTAAAGTAAGCAATAGCCGCCTTTGTGGATGTAAAGATATTTCTGCGTTCATCCTTGTTTGAGTCGATTTGCAGGTCGAATTTTTTACCTGTGGCTTTTATAAATTGCCAGAAGCCAATTGCACCTTTGGTCGAACGCACATGAGGCCTTAATGCGCTCTCAGCAACAGCAACGTATTTCAAATCTTCCGGCATGTCTTCTTTCTTCAACATCTCTTCAATCAGCGGAAAATAGCGGGTGGAACGTTTGATCCACAAAGCGACCTGTGCACGATCCCATATTGTAATGAGCAACTCCTTTTCCATGCGTTCCCGGATGTCTCTTTTATCCAGATCAACAGGTTCGCCGCAAAAATCAAGTGGTTCGATGGTTTGAACATTGGATATGAGAGAGGGAAACGGGTGTGACATAGGCGTCTTTTGTGTTGTTCTATCTGATGTTGTACAACCTGCAGCCAGTATACATAAGAAAAACAATAAGCGTCGCATACGTATGTCTCCATTTATAAAAGGATTTACACAATCATTTCGATGTGTTACAGATCAAGTGTAAAGAACCATAGAAATATCTTTATTTTTGCTGAGGAGATTTTCAAGAACGAGTATAATATCTGTTTGTTCTATTATCTATCAATATGCCCGGTTAAAAGGAGGGGGAAAATACACTTATTCATATTATCGACGATACATAACCGAAACACAAGTTTTTAATTCAAAAATCCAGAAAAGAATCGTCAGTTCCAAAGTCCGGCAAATACTCACCCATTCAATCAGCTAAAGCTAACTCATCCAATCCAATTTACATAAAAATCCTTTACAAACTCCATTGATATTGGTAGGCTAACGAAAAGACGGTTCAGCGCAATTGAGTCTTATCCATCCTCCCGTTCTTTATCAAAGGATTATCCCTAAAAGTTACTGTTGCTGCAATACAAACCTCTATCCTTACATAAAGAAGCACAAGGGATAAGGCACTATAAGTTATGCCAAGGGACGAATGGAAGGACTATTAACATGTCTAAATCAATTTGAAATCAACGATTTTATCTCTCAAAGCTGGCATTAAAATTGCCCTGAGGCATGGTTTTTACTCTCAATATAATCTATTAAGAGCAACGGTCTAAAAAAACGTTCTTCGAGTAAGTTGCATATGTTTATGGTATATTACAATGTAACCACCGCTTCTTTCAATTCTTTACAAAAAGCTACATTGTTGCTTAATTGGCAAGAGAGGAACTGTTGAAAAGGTATCTTTAAAGAATGGGAGGTAAGATATGTCTACTCAACCAGTTATAGTTTCAAAAGATTTTGATAATGCGCTCAAGGTTGGTCGTCCGCCGAATGTTGTGAAACTCTTTCCCCACTCCAGGGCCCTTATCGTCAGCGGTAAATTCATAGACAGGGCAATGACCGAAAAGAGTAAGGCAATTACAATAGCGGCGAACGCTAGAAGCAGGCTTGTATTACAGGGAGCTTTGCATGCAGCCCAAAGGGCCAACGCTGCCGTAATTATTGAAATCGCAAAGTCAGAAGGCGGGGCCGGCGCATACTGTGCCGTAAATTACTGGAACCTAGCAATGATGGTTGACGCTCTTTGCAACCAGTTTGGCATTACTATTCCTGTGGCCATACATGCGGATCATTACGGAATAAAGGATGATACGGATTTACAAAGGGCAAAAACAGAGATTCCTTCAATGTTCGATGCCGGCATTACTTCTATTGCCATAGATGCGTCTCATCAGCCTGATGATAAGAATCTGCTTGCCAATATTGAATTAAACCCAATGGTACCGAAGTGGGCGGGCCTTGAGACGGAAGTCGGTGAGATAAAAGGCAAGGCCGGGCTTTCAACTGTTGAAGAGGCCCTCTTTCTCATACAAGGGTTAAATGCGCATAATATCTTTCCGGACTGGATAGCATTGAACAATGGGACTACACATGGTATTGAGGCAAGCGCTCAGGGTATCCAGATTGATCTAACAATCGATATCCATAAGGCCTTGGAAAAATACAGAGTTTCAGGTGCTCAGCACGGCACCTCCGGAAACAGCTCGGAGCGATTGAAGAAGATTGCCTCTGCTACAAGAACCACCAAGGCCAATGTAGCAACAGCACTTCAGATGATTGCCTGGGGGCTTGAAGTAAACGACTACGGCAATGCCATACTCGATGAAAACGGCAATTTTCTCAAAGTCAAGGATCAAGGAGTAACAGAGGAACTCTGGTCTGAGATGGTCTCATATGCAGATGCAAATGGGATTAAAGGAGGGAATTACAAGAAGCTGAATCTGGTCTTTGAAAATAAGATTATGGGACAGTCTGCCTCTATCAGGTCAAGAATGGCCGGGAGGGTGGAGGACTTTGTCTATAATTTGCTTGTAAATGTCTTTAATGCCTATGACACGGCCCCTATCTGCATAGATGCCATACGAAAAGCAGGTTCATTCGATCCTGGTCCTCAGGTGAGCAGAATAGAAGATCCTGCAGAATGGACGGAGGAAAAGATCAAACAGCGCGCCTCTTTATTAAAGAGTGATAAAGGGCCGGATGGCGATTTTGAAGATTAATTATGCCTGAGAAGACAAACTGTCATTTTTGTGGGTCATTACTTATAAGAAGATTTTACGAAGGTCGTGATCGTCTTTTTTGCTTAATATGTAATGAACCTATCTACGAAAACCCGTTACCTGCCACATGCATAGTGCTAGTCGATGGCAGTGGAAGGTTATTGTTGGTAAAACGCAGTGTTGAGCCGAAAATCGGACACTGGTGTCTGCCCGGAGGTTTTATAGAAATCGGCGAGTCACCGGAAAGTGCTGCCTTGAGAGAGCTTAAAGAGGAGACCGGCCTGACAGGTCGTGTTAACTCTCTGCTTGGCGTTCTGACCAGTCCCAGTTCGTATTATGGCTCCATCCTGATGGTGGGTTATATGGTTAAAAAATATACCGGAAACCCGGTAGCCGGTGATGATGCCCAGGATGTGGCTTTTTTTGAACAGGACAGATTACCTGATATTGCATTTGACAGCCACAAGAGCTTTGTCAGGTTATATTTTAGTGCTTATCGTTGAAGCTACTCTTTTCAGCAAGCTCTCTCGAAAATTGAACCTTTTTAATTAATTGTTTTCGCCAATAGCAGAAGTCTGGCCCAGCTCTGGCCAGTATAGTTTATACGCTACGAAAAATTCTGAGTGAACAAGGCCGAAGATAACGGAAAGAGAGGCAGAACGCATTAGTATTTGTCTAGTTGTATTGAACAACAGTGCATAAATAAGAGAGAGACGAGATAATACGCTGGTGCTCAATTGGAATGGCTTCTCGTTATTTACCTTCCGTTTTTTGCCCATCTAAGAAATCATACCTTAAACTGGAATATATGTAGTTAATATGAGGAATTTAAAAAACCGGTTGACAAGGGGCCGTACCACGTGTAAAAATTTGAAAATTTTGCGTAAGCCCTTAAATTTCGAATTCTTGTGTTGAACAGATAGATACCTTCTTCATTCAACTGAAAAGTTCCGACATCATATCATTGCGACCTTGCGCGCAGAGCACCTGAGTCACGGCATCCTGTTTTGAAATCATCACAATAAGTATCCTGTCGATATGTTACTGATGGGAATATAGTGAAGCGGTAGAAGAAAGCGATTGAGGGGGAGTGCTGATTTCTTTTAGGGGTTGAAATGGACTGACTTACAAAGAGTTGCAGCTTTCATCACGGTCTGATTGGTCATTCACATTTCAGTGTTTATAATCATGCAATAATACCCACAAGTAACAACCTCCTACTCGGTACAAACCAACTTTAACTTTGCAAAAATTCACTTTATTCTGAAAAATCAAGCTGTTTGTACATCTTCAGTATAAGAATGATATATTAATCAGGAACACCGTGAGTCCAAAGAAATATTTCTTCATTCTCGATGTGGACAGTATCCAAAAGTATATCTTCAACACCAACAGGCTCAAGACGATTGTCGGGGCCAGTGCCTTGCTGGATTATATAAATGCGAATAACGATGGTGAGACCTTAGCTTTCCTTAAAGGATCTAAATATGGTTTTACAACCAATGGTTCTATTGATGAAATAAAAAAATCTCTCAACTTCATCTATTCTGCGGGAGGGGCTACTCAAGTGATATTTCCAACGGAAAAACTCGCCTACGATTTTCAAAGTAGAATAAAAAAAATTATAATAGTTGTGACATTCAGGTAACGTCCATTGTCCACCCTTTTGATGAAGAAGAAAATCCCGTTGATGTCGTTGAGGAGGCCGAGAAGAAGCTTGAAAGAAAAAATATAATAAGAATGATATCATAGCGGCGAAAGGTTCGTCATATCTAAAATTATGCGAATTATGTGGAATCGGTTATGCAGAACACATCCATTATGTAAATCAGAAAGAAATAGTAATCTGGTGTTCATGCAACTGGAAATGGAGGTTCCCCTATGAGGGTATGATAAGGAATCTCTCCGGTTATACTTTTTTTCTAACATGGAGGAAATGAATATTTCAAGAGATATGATAGCTGTTGTTGTAATAGACGGCAACAATATGGCGGATAAAAAGAAGGCCATTGGCAATTCCCAGGTCTTAGAAAATTTTCAAAAGAGACAGAGACAATAGTCGGAGCGGCGTTTGACGAATGTCTCAGTTTCTTTGAGGATGAAAAGAAGATCTGTAAATTTGGGTCGATACGTCCCCTGATTATGGGAGGAGATGATCTTTGCTTTACTGTGGATCTGCCTTTTTTAGCGAGGTGGATATGGATTAGCTGTTGGCTAGCTGTTAAGTTTTTGCCAAGAGCTACCAGCCAAGAGCTAATATAAAGCTAATTAAAGGAAGCAGTATTGGAAGAATTTAATTTTGAGAAACTTGAGGTATGGCAGAAGGCTGTTGATTTTGCGGACAGAGTTCTTGAACTGACGGAGAATTTGGACCCGGGGAAGAAAGAATTATCGGCTCATGGAGCAGATAGATTCTGCCTGTTCTGGTATTTCAATGAATATTGCAGAGGGAAAAGGCCGGTATTCTAAAAAAGAGTTCATCCATTTTCTTTACATTGCAAGGGGTTCTCTGTTTGAGACCATTACCCTTCTCATCATATTTGAGAGACGCAAATGGATTAACGCAGAGCAACTCACTGAACTCAAAGATATGGGTTTCCAAATCGGCAAGATGATTAATGGCCTTATAAAAGCTGTTGGCTCTTAGGTATTAGGTTCTTTGCCAAGAGCCAAGAGCTAAATATGTTTGTCCTCGTTGCCTATGAGATTTCATCCAACCGCAGGCGTAAAAAGATCGCCAAAGTCCTCTCCGGTTTCGGTGACCGAGTGAACCTCTTTGTGTTTGAATGTGAATTCACAGATCCTAAAATGCTGAATACCCTGAAAGCTGAAATCAAGAATATTATAAAGGCTAAAAAGGACCATGTACGCTACTATATGATATGTAAAGGTTGCAGGGAGAAGATCACTGTCCAGGGATATGGGACGATCGGTGAAGAGAAAACGGTTCAATTTGCATGACGGAGTGAGCCAGTGGGAGACCTCTTTGAAAGGGTATGTTCCTTATCCGTTCTCATAGATGCATGGAAACTGGTGAAATCCAAAAAAGGCGGCAGGAGGGCTCGACGGGGTTACAGTCGAGAGTTTTGAAAAGGATTTTCATAAAAACTTTGAACGGTTACGGCATGATCTTATAGAGGGAACCTATACGCCTGAACCCCTGCAAAGGATCGATGCGCCGAAGATGGACGGTTCGGGAGAGACTCGTCCCCTGTCCCTTCCTGTTGTCAGGGACAAGATCGTTCAACAAGCGGTTCGGGATGTTACAGAGCCGAAGTTCAATCCCATATTCCTCGATTGTAGTTATGCATACCGTAAAGGAAAAGGCCCCCAAAAGGTCTTCAAGAGACTGAATCACTATTTACATATTGAAAAGAGGCGATGGGTCGCACTCGGTGATTTTGACAGGTTCTTTGACACGATTGATCATGATTATCTCATAAGGCAGATCACCCATGTAATGGATGACCCGGACATAATACGACTGATTCGAATGTGGCTGAAGACCGGTTTTGTGAACCGTCGCGGCGATTATCTTGATATTGATGCAGGTGTGGGACAGGGGTCTGTCATATCCCCCCTGCTCTCAAATATCTATGTTCACTCTCTGGATGAGTATATGATCCAGAAAGGATACGCATATATTCGATATTCGGACAACTTCATTATCCTGTCTCACAGCAGAAAGGATGTTACCGGAGCATTCGACGACCACAGATTCTTCATGTCCAATGTACTCAGGCTTACGGTCAATGAAAACCCGCGACCTGTCTGTTCGTTGGAAGATGGTTTTGTTTTTCTGGGGATTTACTACAAGGGCAGGGAGCGAACTATATCCATAAACAAGCTGAAAAAAATCAAGGGAAAGATACGGCACATTACACACCGGAACAGGGAACCTGCACAGCTTTTGGAAAAACTCGTCAGGTCACTTGACGGGACAAGAAGATATTACGGGATGCTGAACCCGGAACTTCAGTTCATTGCAGTAGATGAATACCTTATGCAGAGGCTGGTGAGTACACTGTCTTGTTTTGTACGAGAGGGCATATACAGGAATGTAAGGGAACTTATTGATTACCTCTTGCCTCTCGACTTTCTGTCAGACACGTATAACCGTGAAAAGGACACAAAACTCCGTGAACTTGCCGGGATGGCCATAAAGGAAAATATCCGAGTCAGGGAATCACAGGAAAAAAGCACGCCTATTTGCAGCAAGATAGAGACAGGCATAAAGGCTGCGGATACGGCTGTTCATAAAAGAAAGAAACGTTACATTACAGAACAGGCACTGAGTTCCGAGGTTGTTGTAAAGACACACGGTGCATTTGTGGGCAAGAAAGGGAACCGTCTTGTTGTGAAGAACAAAGGTGCAAATATCTATACCCGTCAACTAGAGAAGGTAAATAATATTACAATAGCTGCGAGGGGCATAACCCTCTCATCGGACCTTATCCGGGAGTGCAGTAAAAGCGATATCCCTGTTGTGTTTATGGAAGCGAATGGACCTCCATATGCCATGGTTTACACACCCGCCCGAACACAGGCACAGATCGGCCTTTTGTAGCTTCATGCAATACAAAACGGCCACAGTTTAAAATAGCGAGTCGAATCGTAAAGGGGAAGATCAGAAACCAGTTGAACCTTATGAAGTTTTATGCAAGGAGCCGCAAGGAGAATACGGGTTTTCAGGAAGGTTTGACGGATATGGAAAATCAGGTGGAGAGGTTATCTGATGAGGCAAAACAGCTTCCTCATGATGCAGAGCATAATGCTATCCGTGACAGACTGTTTTCCATTGAAGGAAGGAGCGCTGCTGCATACTGGGCCATGGTGAAACATCTCCTGGCCGGGGATATTGAATTTGCGGGCCGCAGGCGACAAGGAGCGGATGACCTTGTGAACTCCATGCTCAATTATGGATATGGGATTCTTTATTCAAGGGTATGGCGTGCTATTGCAGTGGCAGGGCTGAATCCGTTTCTCAGCTTTCTTCACGCACCGCAAAAAAACAAGCCCACTTTATCGTATGACCTGATTGAGGAGTTTCGCTGTCAGGCTGTGGATAGGGCTGTATTTACAATGATAACCCGCGGAGAAGAATTGAAAATTAACAATAAGACCCGTCTTCTTACAGACAAGACAAAGGAAAAGGTTATCGAGAATGTCCTGGAAAGGCTCGCCAGTATTGTACCCTACAAAGGGAGCAAGATAACGCTCACAGAAGTGATTCGCCTTCAACCGAGACATCTCATTGAGTGCCTCAAGAAAGGAAAAGCATACAGACCCTTTATTGGGAGGTATTGATGAGGTGCAGCCGGGATATCATGTGCTTATGGATATTTCTCGATTATCAAGGTGCAATTAAGACAAGCTCTTAGCTCGTAGCTCTTAGGGTTGGGTGCCACGAGCTAAGAGCTAACAGCCAAGAGCTAAATAGAACAGCCCAGCAGGGATTTGATCGTCGCGGCTCATCAGCAAGTTACAGCAGAATGGTGGGAGATTGCGCTTCCGGAATTGGAGCCGTACATTTCACCACTTGTAATTGAAGAGGCTTCAAGGGGAGATGAGTCAGCATCAAGATTACGGCTTGACAAAATAGCTGAATTCCCCGTATTGGAGATCACATCTGACGTGCAGGAACTTGCGGAATCCTATTTTGAAAAAATTCTTATTCCCAACAAAGCCAGAGGTGATGCCTTTCATTTAGCTGTTGGGACATTTCATGGAATGGATTTTCTTGTATCTTGGAATTTTAGCCACATCTTAAACGCGCGTGTCCGATCAGTAATTCAAGAAATAAATACAATTCGTGAAATATCAACTCCCATAATATGTACTCCAGAGGAACTTATGGAGGTTTAAAATGATCCAAGACCCAATAGTAAAAGAAGTGCGGGAGATAAGACATCAGATTGATAAGGAATGTGAGGAAGATCCTGAAAAGTACTATCAACATCTTCAGAGGTTGCAAAAGAAACTTCTGAAACGTCTTGTTTGTCGCCAACCGAACCCACTGCCTGTCCCAAAACAAAAGACGGGCTGAATCCGTTTCTCCTCTTCCATCATGTACCGCGAAAAAACAAACCCACTTTGTCATATGATTTACCGAGACATCTCATTGAGTGCCTCAAGAAAGGAAAAGTATACAGATCCTTTATTGGCAGGTACTGATGGGGCGCAGCCGGGATATCATGTACTTATGGATATTTCTCGATTATCATGGTGAAATTAAGACAAGCTCTTGGCTCTTAGCTATTAGGTTTTTTACCAAGAGCTACAAGCCAAGAGCTAAATATTGCCAAGTAACTTCTCAAAAGTCCGGGAACATGCCGTAGCTCACAGGGGAGCTTTCATTCGCTCCTCTATGAATTTTGGGCGCATTCAGGGTACTCGGCTAAAATTCAATAAACTCGGGCTATGCCCTCAAACATTTTGAATTTTTTAACGCCCAACACCCTGAATACGTATTTCCCAAAATTCACAATGTCGCTCATAAAAGCTCCCCTGTGAGCTGCGGCATAAGTCTGTTCCCCAAAGTTATTGAGAAGTCACATTGCCAAGAGCTAAATAATTGACAATTGGCTCTTTTTTAGATATTCTGTATACAGATCTCTGTTGGACAGCGATTTTCGCACCGCTATGTGAGACATAATTGATCTTCACTCATCAATGAAACTCGAACTGCAGGCGTTTATTCCCGAGCCAGGATATGCTCGTGGCCTTCTTATCTAACTGGGCTG
>JAXHVA010000046.1:0-33259 GCA_034189035.1 Thermodesulfobacteriota bacterium | reverse complement strand
GCCATGGCGTTGTGCTTCCTCGTGATGAACCTTGAAAAGTGGCTGAAAGCCATCTTTTTGCGTCTGTTTTTCAAAGAGCTGAAATCGAATTTCCTGCTCGAACAGGAACTTTTTAGAGCCTTATGTGGTTATGAAACTGCCAGTAATAGGCTTTGACTATTTATTCAGGAAACCTTAGTTAATAATGGAGCTACTAAATTGAATGTGATATACTGTTATCTCTTTAGGCTCACTTGGAATCGATTTTTATACAGATTAAAATTTGACCGTCGTTGAAGCTTGCTGATCGTTCTCTATTTCATAGCTCTAAAATGATATCTATAAAAAATGGACGGTTTGCAATGAAAAGACAGACACTTTAGGACTCTTTATGGAGAATAGGCATGAAAGTATTCATCACTGGAGGCACTGGATTTGTGGGGACTGTATTGAATGATGCTCTTACAAAGATGGGTCATGAAGTAACGATTCTTACAAGACGAATAAAAAAAGGTCAAAAACGCCCAAACGGCGCTTCGTTACTCGAAGGGGATCCAACGAAGTCTGGACATTGGCAAGAAAAAGTTGGAGAACATGAGACCATTATCAATCTTGCAGGCGCCTCAATATTTACCCGCTGGACCAATCAAGCGAAGAAAGAAATCTTCGAAAGTCGCATACTGACCACAAGACACCTTGTGGAATCACTCATGAACTCAAAGGGAAAGGTAAGCTCACTGCTTAGCACTTCAGCTGTTGGATATTATGGTTTCCATGGTGATGAGATACTATCTGAAGATGAAGGACCTGGCAATGATTTCCTTGCCCAAATTTGTAGTGCATGGGAAGCGGAGGCGCTAAAAGCCGAGAGACACGGTATCCGGGTTGTATTATGCCGTTTCGGCATTGTACTGGGAAGAAATGGAGGGGCACTCGCCCGACTGACTTCGATATTTAAAAACTATTTAGGCGCACCTTTGGGGAGTGGAGATCAATGGTTTTCATGGATCCATGAAGAGGATCTCTGTGATATCCTCTTGTTCTTACTAAAGCAAAAACGTATCGAAGGCCCGATTAACTGCACCTCTCCACACCCTGTTCGCAACAAGGAATTAACAAAAACAATGGGAAAAGCCTTGCATAAGCCAACCTTCTTACCTAATGCGCCTTCATTTATCTTAAGAACGATACTCGGTGAATTTGCGAACGTGCTTATCAAAGGACAAAGGGTGGTCTCACAAAAACTCTCAGACAGCGGGTATGAGTTGACCTTTCCAACATTAAAAGAGGCGCTGGAAGATCTTTTAAGACCCTGACTGGCAGTTACGTATATATGTCTGATCTTTAGGAATTAAATGGATAGAGTAAAAATCGATATCATGCTGAACCTTAAAAAGAAAAGGTTATTGACTTTCCTCAGTAAAAAATCGGTCACAGCAAAGGTAATCACATTATAACCTGTGCAAAAATAGCTAGTTAGTGAGCATAAAGAAAGAACAGCATTGCTCATTTGAATGAGACAATCACAAATATATCTGTTCAGACTCACAAACAAAAAACGATTTCCTATTCTTTCTTAATGCTCACTATACTGCTCAAACAGTTGTACGCGTTATGTGACCGCCCTTGCTGAGTAAACTCAATAGCAATTAAAAAGAATATTGAAAATGATTTTACAACCCTCAGACATGAAACTGATGAAACCTCTTCTGATTATCCTTGCTCTTTTTGTCACTTCATTTATCTCTTCTTGTATATTGAACCCTCCTTCCTTTGATGAAGTGAAATGGCGAAAGGCTGTGGAGAGCCAAAGCGCTGAAAAACTCTACTCACCTCACTTCAGTGATGGAAAATACTTCAACCCTTGGATGCCGATGGAGACTGGGAGGTTCTGGCTGTTTCTGAGATGGATACTCTCAAAAAGGACTCATTATACCGAGGAAGAACGGAATTTTTCGCCAAATGTACTTCCAGGATTGTATAGTCGGATAGAGACGAAAGAGGATGATTTCATTGCCTGGATCGGCCACAGTACCTTCCTTATACACCTCCAGGGAGAATACTGGCTTACAGATCCGATGTTCTCCAAAAGGGCATTTCTCCCAAAGAGAGTCACGCCTCCAGCTATCAATATGAATGAGCTGAAAACACTCACAAAAAGGGTAAACGTTCTCATCTCCCATAACCATTATGATCATCTCGATGAAAAGAGCATCCGCTTTTTGCCTGAAAAATCCCGCATATTTGTGCCCAAGGGGCTTAAAAAGTATGTCGCATCTATCCATAGTGGCGAAGTAGAGGAACTCGACTGGTGGGATAAGATCGATCTGAGTTGTGGCACAAAGCTCGTATGCTTGCCTTCACAGCACTGGTCAAGAAGATTCAAACAGGCCAAAAACAGCACGCTTTGGGCAAGCTATATGTTGATCTCTCCTCAAACTTCAATATACTACGGTGGAGACAGTGGTTATTTCATCGGTTATAGGGAAATCGGCAGGCGATTTTCGAATATACAATATGCGCTTATTCCTCTGACTGCATACCACCCGCGCTGGTTTATGTATTACAACCATATGAATGCCAAAGAGACACTGGATGCATTCACAGATATCAACGCAAAATACTTCATTCCCACGCAGTGGGGCACCTTTAAACTGGGGGAGAACCCCCCAGGATTTCCGGTTTTAGATCTTATTAAAGTATCAAAGGAAAAGGATATCGATTCTTCGCGAATACTCATTATGGATATTGGCCAGATTATAACAATACAAAAAGATCCAAAGAATGCTTTTAAATAGGTCTTTATCGGGATTCTTTTCAGCTCTCTTTCCTTGACAGTTTTTTTTTCATGCTTATCTTATATAAACATGAAGTGAGATAAGAGATTGTAATGTGTCACCTTTAAACAAAAAAACAGTAATAGTTTAGCCTTATGAGGTAAAAAGATATAAGCGAGCAAGAAGCAGCAATCAAATTTTAATCCGTGTAAAACTCGCATCCAAGTGAGTGTAAAGAAAGAACAGTATATCGCTATTCAATTAAGTATCTCCATTATTTACTATTTCAGGTATTAATTGTAAAAATCTAAACAGTTACAAAACAATAATATTCGGGAGGTTGATATGGAACTGAAAGACTACTTTGAGGAGAAAAAAGGAATCGGTGTGCTCGCAACAGCTGACAATGAAGGAAAGGTAGGAGCTGCGATATTTGCCAGACCCCATATTCTTGACGATGGCACTGTAGTATTTATTATGGCCGATCGACTTATGCATCATAATCTGCAGTCTAATCCTCATGCAGCTTATGTGTTTGTTGAGGAAGGAAACGGATATAAAGGAAAGAGACTCATTCTTACAAAATTGAGGGAAGAGGAAGAAAGCGAACTTCTCCATTCACTCCGTCGGAAAAGCTATACCAAAGAAGAAGAGCTTCAAAAAGGTTCGAAATTCCTTGTGATCTTTAAAATAGATAAGGAGCTCCCTCTTATCGGAGCAGGTGAGTAATCTTTTGAATCGTTTTCGAAAAGCGGATTTTAAAGAGTAATGTGTCTCACCTAGAAGGATATGGATCTGCGTAAACCTGACATAAAAAGCCTTTATCAATTGTAGTTTCATGCTCACTTTACTTCTGGAGAAGCATTCGGGTCAAAAGGGTTCATTCTCATAGCAAGCGAAAAAAGATACGGATAGTTCGTATTCATATGCTTCATATAATCTAACCATGCCTGGATGAGGTGGATATATGCCCTTTTGATATCACCAGAAATATGTATATAATCCGCTTGTGGTAACTCTGTTAAATCTTTTCTGCTGGAGAGTTCATCATCAAGATGAAAGATGGCCCACAGAAGATTTGTAAAGGATTCATGTTCTATCAGGTTTTGATTTTCCAATAGGCGTAACAAGAAGTTCCTTTTTTCATTGAGAAAATGTATTAAACCTTCGAGGTCGCCTTTTTGAGTATCGATTTTACAATCGTACTTTAAAATACGGTTCTTGAGTCGAGAAAACCCTCTTCCAGACCAATCTTTTAACATCAAGATATCTTTGCTGGTTCTGTCGATGTCCTGATCAAAATCAGTAAGAGATTTCAAGAGTGTTGTTCCGACTTCGCTGAAAAATGCCCCGATAACAATATTCAATTTTTCAAACATAGCGCGCTTTTCACGTTCACTGAGTAACTGATGAATAATCAAGGTGACCAATAAGACCTCAATGAAAACAAATGCTATATCTCCAATCAGATAAATAAAAATATGATGCGCATCCCTAAAGATTACATAATGGACATAATAAAAGAGTGCGGATAGTAGGACTAACGACACGCCCAAAAAAATCTGCCAGTTGAATCGTTTCATCTGTTTCGCTCCTTTTCTTTGTATTACCCCTTTATTGCATGGACCAATTCCTTTCCTGCCTGAAAGGCATCTTCTACATACTGCGGGTATTTCAACACGTCTCCTTTAAAATCGAGACCACGATACAGTAGAGTCTTGGAGACCTCCATATCCAAAGCTTCGAAAAAATATTTTACGGTAAGAAGCGTCCCATCAAAGAGTCTTTTGCCGTTCGTTGCCCCAACACAGATGAAGAGGCCTTTTCCTCTGACTCGTTTTTCTGTAAATGGAACCTTTTCTATCCAGTATTTCTTTGCCCAAAAAGACTGACACCGATCCATAAAAATCTTTGTATGGGCACTTACTGTGTAGAAAAATATTGGCGAAGCCAACATAAGCCCCTCACATTCTAGGAGTTGATCATAAATCACTTGGAAATCATCCTTAATGATGCACCGCCCCTTGTCCTTGCATGCATAGATCTCCAAGCAAGGCGACATTTTCAGATTGCGAAGCACAAACTCCTCAACCTGGGCACCTTCCTTCTTCGCACCCTTAACAGCTTCTTTCAATAACACTGATGTATTTCCGTCTTGTCTGGGGCTTCCATAAATCGCAACGAGTCGCATTTTTTGCTTTATCCTCTTATATCATCTTCTTGTTTATATGCCATATACGAAGAGCTGAGCTTTAACAAATACCTATTTTACTTCTTTTAATTTTCGGGTTATGTCTTCATAATAGATCTGAAGTAAAGGCATATCCAACATCTTCCTCTTTTCATTATATTAGAAATGAGTAATATCATTAGATCCTTTTAAAGTAGAACACATTTTGTTTTTGAGATCAAGTTGATTTCTTCTCATAAGCTTTATAAACGCATATATTCATTTTTTTATTCATTCGGTAAATAAACCATCATCCGTTAACCTTCTTACCTTTGATTCAGCATAAGGTTGAACTGTAAAACCCTGAACCTCTGTAATGTCTTTTTTATTGCCATTTATATATTCTGTATAATATAATTTCACTAACCCATTTAATCACTATCATTAATTCAACCTCCTTTTAACTGTGATTTTGTGAATTATCCGATATTTTTCTCTCTTTTGCTAATCCTGTAGAGATACGTTAAGGATTTATATAAATCTATCATAATATTTCAAACCCTTAACAATGACATTAACTGTATAAATTTATATACTTCCCTTAAAATCACTTGCGAACTATCTGAAAAGTATTAAATCGTGATCAGTGTAGTGCAGATGAAGCACTGAAAGTGAATGGATAATTATGCTGTCATTTCAACAGATTAATAAACTGAAAGAACGAATGCGGCTTATTGATCCACCGTCCGACAAATCTATTTTGCTCTTTGAACGGAATCTCCCGAAGATAGTGAATACGGTTAATGAGAAATTCCAAATCGAGTCAAATTACCCAAATTGGGGTGATATTCTTGGAAAGATTGATTTTCTTCAAGATGCTCATTACCATTTTGCCAATATGTATCTTGGCATACACCAATTTAAACTCTACGAGCATCTTGTGGAGGAATTTCAGTGGTACGCATCAATATTGAAGAGCAGAGGAATCTCCATCGCCTATTTCAGCGAAATGGTAACAGCATGGATCATTGCCATTCATACGAACTGTACCCCGGAAGCCGCAAACGCTCTTATTCGTCCACTCGATCTTTTAAAATCATATGGTCCGGAAATCTTCGACACACCTGAAGCACCAGCCCCTGAACCAGGTAAAGAACTTATGAAATTTCTTCAGCTTCTTTTTGAGAATAGACGTCGTGACGCTTTCAAATATCTAGTCGGATATCAAGAAATGGGACGTTCAATGGAAGAAATTCTCAGCAACATCATTATTCCGTGTATGCATCAGGTGGGATATCTGTGGGAGCAAAACAAAATAAGTGTTGCAGAGGAACACACTGCCACAGGTGCTCTGCGCTCTGCATTCGACATGTTTTGTCAGTCTATACCCAGTTCCGAAAAAATTCCTTATGAGCTGATTCTCTGTTGTGTCCCAGGCAATGAACATGAGTTGATTGTGGAGATACTCGCCGGCTATTTAGAGACAAAAGGCTGGAAGGTGCGTTTTATCGGGCACAGCACTCCCGAAGACGAACTTGTCAGGGCCATTTCAGCGAGTACTGCTTTTGCACTGCTCCTCTCAATCGCGCTTATCGCCCATCTTCCTTCTGCAAAGCGGCTGATGGAGAGGATAAAAAAGGAAAAGGGCGATATACGCATCCTGGCAGGAGGCACAGCGGCGCTTATTGGGGAATCTAGACTGCTAGACCTTGCTGATACGGTAACGGCTGATTTTGAAGACACACATACGACTCTTGAGAAGATGGTGAATAAGTATGCGTAGGATAGCGGCGCTAAAAATGTTGTTGCATGACCGGTCAACAACTGCAGGATCAGTTTCAGGAGTCATTGCAATCATCTTTCTAGTCGGACAACAGCTTGCCATTTTTTTTGGGCTATTGAACTATATGTCCATCCTGGTTGACTACAGTGGAGCGGACATCTGGATCGTAACAAAAAAAACAAATAACATAAACTCAGCAGGAACCTTGCCTGTGCGGTATATTGATAGAATTATAGGTCTTGAAGGTATTGAGTGGGCGGAGCCGATTATCATAAGCGCAGGACTACTCAAGAGGCCGAACGGAAATTATCAACCAGTACAGATCGCCGGGATCAAACGCCCGAGAATGGCGGGAGGGCCTTGGCATTTCTATCAAGGATCACTCGCCTCTCTCCTTGATGCACAGGGAATCAGCCTTGATCTGCTTGATTTCTCAGCGTTGGGTGATCCAAAGATTGGGGATGTTTTCGAGATCAATGAACAGAAAGTACGTCTGAACGTAACCACCCTGAATATGCGCGGATTCGGCGGCATAATTGTCTTTACAAATATAGATAAAGCACGGGATATTTCGAAGTTTCAGCCAGATCGATGCAGCAGTATTCTCGTTAAAGTAACTGACCCAAAGAACATCGATAAAATGAAAACGCAACTGAAACAAATCCTTCCAAACCTGGAGGTAATCAGAAGTAACAAATTATCAAGGCTCACTCGCCTATATTATATTCAGAATACAGGAATCGGGGGCAGTTTCGGATTCACTACAATCATTGGAGCACTCGTGGGGGTAGTCATCATTGCGCTAACCATGTATACGAATGTTCTCAATAAACAAAAGGATTATGCTGTGCTTCGCGCTCTTGGTGCACGCAAGAAGGACGTCCTTGTTATTGTAATCTATCAGAGCATATTCATCGCACTCATTGGCATTGTTGTGGGTTTTTCTCTACTGGCACTCTTCGTTTTGTTCACGAAAGACTCAAACCTTCCCAGTTATATGCCTCTGTGGGTACCACCTGTCCATGCGTTTTTCACCTTGCTCCTTTGTATGTTCGGATCTTTACTCGCCATGCAAAGAGCGATAAAGATCGAGCCTGCATCGGCATTTCGCTGAAGGGTAGGAGATTTTAAAGTTCATGAAAGATAAAGTGATTCGTATGAAGCAGGTTGCAAAGGATTTTTTCGACGGAAAACAGTTACGACGAGTTCTTCATAGCACAGATCTTGAGATACTTTCTGCGGAGCTGACCGTTATCGCTGGACCCTCCGGGAGTGGTAAGACAACACTTCTTACTATAATGGGTCTTATCCTCAAATCATCAGAAGGAAAGATCTACGTGAGGGACAAGGATGTGACTGGACTTTCTGAAGATGATCTTGCAACAATTCGGTTGAATAATTACGGATTTGTATTTCAAACAGCAGTACTTATCCCAGCGCTCACTGTTATGGAAAATGTTCTTCTTGCGCCGTCTATTCAGGGAGCACGGGTCACATCAGCCATAAGAAAAAGAGCAGAAAAAACTCTTGAGCAATTTGGCCTTACTGAATATTCAGATACAAAAGCTCAGCAACTCTCTGGAGGACAAAAACAGAGAATAGCCATTGTACGTGCACTTGTAAATGCCCCTGTTCTTATACTCTGTGATGAACCTACTTCCGCACTTGATGTTGAGAGCAGCAGTGTAGTACTCAATACTCTCAAGCAGCTATCCAAGGATGAAAACCGTGGTGTGGTCCTGGTGACTCATGATCCGAGAGTATTTCCCTATGCGGACCGTCTCATCAAGGTCGAGGATGGTCGTGTATCGTATGACACGAGAAATTCTGTTGAGATAGAGAGGGAATTTTGACAAAAATTTGGCGATTTCTGGCTTTCGGGATCATTGCTCTTTTATTACTCGGTTTTATAGTCTATACTTTTTTATCTGTTGCAAAGAAACCACAGGCTCCACAGGATATTGAGGCCGATAAAATCCCCCGAAAGGTATACGGAAGAATAGAACCAAGAAATGGTGAAGTTTACGTCAGTCCGAATGTTGCGAAACGGGTTATAGCAATACATTTACAGGAAGGCGATTCTGTAATGAAAGGGCAGAAGCTCTGTACACTTGAAGGGAAAGTGGAGAAGACCAGATTGCAGGCGGCACTTGCACGTGTCAAGGTGCAAAGAAAAACAGCAGAGATAAGCAACGATGAGTTCCTCAGGAAGATGAAATTATTTGAAACGGATACAATCACGGATTTTGAGTATTCTCAGATTAAGCTTCGCAAGGAGTTAGATGATATCAAGATAGACATGTTGAAACGTGAGGCTGCTACTATGCAGGCCCTCTATGAACAACTCACATTGAGGTCACCGATTCGTGGCCGTGTCTATAAATTTGATGTAAAGCTTGGCGAGACACTGCATGCAGGAGACAACACAAAAATTGTCCTCGGCTCATATGATTTACAAGTAACGCTCTATATAGAATCATTCTGGATCAATCACCTGCCTCTAGATACCTCTTATAATGTATATGATTCGGAAACGGGGAAATATATTGGAAAAGGAAAAATCCTGTCACGTTCCCCTTATCTTGATACCAAAAAACTGAGAACCGAAGATCCTAACGAAAGAATCGATATTCGATTTCAAAAAGTAATTATGGATTTGGAAACCAAACGAGAATCCATCCCCATTGGTCTTCAAGTGACAGCCGAAATCCCATTGGACAATTGATTTGAAACTGCATTACCAACACTTATGCTCATCTAAGACTGAAACTTTCGGATTCTACGAAACCCTGGATGATTTTTTTTATTCTTACCAACTGAATGAGCCCGCCTTGGAGGGAAAGTCCCATATGGAAAAAGGTTGGCCATCAGGCCAGTAATGAAGCCACGTTAAAACCCTGTAACGGGACTAGAAAACTGGAAGAAAGAAAACTAAAGGCACTGTATAGTTAAGTATTGCAAGAAAAAGTCTACGCTCTGGAGCGTATGGAAGGCAAGAGTAAAGGTTTTGCTATGGCAAGCAACAAAGATATCAGCGGGACTTAGATGAATGAGATTAAAGCATGCCTTCAAAGGAGTAACTCGGAAAAATTAAACCAGTATTTAACCTCCTTGGTTGAGAGGCATGACATGAGATCTGTTCTGTAGAGGACCCCTCTCAGGCGCTCAGACAGCATAAATTGCTTATGTAACGAGACGTTCGGTTAACTGAAAGGCGCAAGTAGTGAGATGCACAAGGCATCGTTTTAAGATAGCGAAGAGCGAACGAGTTCGATTGAGGTGATTGTGTTTTTGTTCTTTTGAAATACTCCTCATAGTACCAGAAAGATGAGTATTGGAAACGTAATATATTGATTCTAAATCATACACTCAGTTCGCTTCAAAAGATATTGGATGAACCTCACGAAAGCTAGGGAGTTGTTAATGAAAGAAAGTATAAAAAAAAAGATAACTTACCGTGCCTTTGTCTTCGATGATGAGAGTGTCATTCGAGAGATGATATGGAGTTTATTGGATGCACGCAGTTACGAAGTCTTTACATTTCCCCATCCAGGTCTGTGCCCGCAATTTGAGATGAATGCCTGCCCGTGTGTTTTGAATAATCCGTGCACAGATATCATTCTTTCTGATTTGAATATGCCTGTTTCTAAAGGATTGGATTTTATTAAGGCTCAAATAAAAAAGGGCTGTCAATGCAAAAATATCGCTATTATGTCAGGCTATTGGACAGAAGATGAAATGTCGAAAGCAAAGAGTATCGGATGCAAAATATTCATCAAGCCCTTCAAAATCAAGGTTTTGATCCAATGGCTGGACGAAGTGGAAGCAAGGATAGAACCAAACCGAAAGCTCTCTAATTGGTGGAAAGAGGATTATAAGAAAGAAGAATAATGAGGTTTTTTATCAGGTGCCAAAGACAAATCAAGAGCTTTGTTCATGTTCAATTCAGGCAAAGAAATCGACCAAAAGGCTAATCGTATAAGGCTCTGTTCACTTGAATCACCTCTCCATCTGTAATCATGGTAATTGCCCCTTGTGTATCTGTTCTATAAGTTTTGCAATCGAGATCTTTATATCTTTCAATAACTGCCTTTTTTGGAAAACCAAATCTGTTTTTATAACCCACGCTGAAGACTGCATAAGAAGGGCGAACCGCAGATAGGAAGTCCTTCGTGCTCGATGTAGTACTTCCATGATGCGGAACCTTGATAACCGTACTTCTCAATTGGCTCCCAAGAGTAGCGAGTTTTCTTTCTGCCTCTTCTTCAATATCCCCTGTAAAGAGAAAGCTAATATTCTTATATGTAAGCTTAACCACAAGAGAGTTATTATTCATGCTTGAATGGAGCTGAGAACCCTTCCCATTGAACAATGCGACTTGTGGATGATAGATATCGACTCTGACCCCGCTGATCTCATGAGATCCTGTTTCGATGTTCATTACAACCTCTTTTATACCCTTATCATCGATTATCTTCGTAAGCTCATCATACGACTCAAAATCCGCTCTTTGCCCATTTGTCCAGATTTCCTTCACTTTAAAGTTCTTTGCAATGAAACAAAGCCCACCGAGATGGTCTGGATGGGGATGGCTAAGAACAAGATAATCAATCCTTTTGATCTTTTCTTTGTACAAAAAAGGTGCGATAATATTTTTACCTGTATCATAACTGCTATTATTAAAACCTCCACCATCGATTATCATCCGCTTTCCTTTTGGCAATTCAATCACAGCGCAGTCCCCTTGGCCTACGCTCAGAAACGTTACATGGAGGTCTGAGTTGAAGCTATTCGTATGGCTCCAATACAAAAAATTCGCCAGGATAAATACTACCAAAACTGCTGCAATATAACGTGGGGCCTTGTGTCTCTTTGTGTTGAATAGAAAACCAATAAAGAGATAAAAGAGAGAGGTCTCAATTAAACTCGGGGTACTTACCCAGAAAGAAGAGAAGGGAATATGGGGAAAAATTTTTACAATATAAACAACAAAACCAATAATAGCAGATTCGAGATCAATTAACAGAGCTGCTAAAGACGGAAAGACAAAGACCATTACAGCAATCAAAAGGCCAATCGGTATGACAATAAAACCAACAATCGGAACTACTGCTATATTTGAGATGAAACCAAAAGGGGCAACTCTATGAAAATAATAGGCTGCTATTGGAACTGTTCCTAATGTTGCAGCTATGGAGACAAGTACAAGTAACCCGATGTATTTACTGACAACTTCAGTCAAATAAGGGTAAAACTTACAAGAAAGAGGTCGTATCCAGGAAAAATAACTTAATAGTCTCGGGACAAGGTATAGAATCGCCAAGACCGATGCAAAGGATAACTGAAAGGATACATCGAAGATTGCACTTGGCGAAATAACTAATATGATAAATGCTGCCAGGGCTAATGTATTATACATGTCTCTTTGTCTATCAATGACAATCGCAATGAGAAAGGTCATGATCATAATTGTGGCGCGAAAGGTTGAAACGCCGAAACCCGATACAAAAGCATAAAGGAACAAAGGAAAGACAGTAACAATGGCTGCAATTTTATTTATATCATATGACAACATCAACCTTTCAGAAAATTTCAACATCCATCGTGTAAAAAAGAAAGAGACCATGGCAATAAAGCCGAGATGCAACCCTGATATGGCAAGTATATGAGCCACACCAGAATCGATGAAGTTATCCTTTATACGATCCGGGATCTCCCCCTTTTCACCGAGAATCAATGCCTTGATAATAGCTCGATTGGGCAGTTCAACTTCATTATCGATGAAATCTCTTATTCTGCCCCTATATCTTTGTACTGCCTTCCATAAACAGTTGGTATCCCCCTCTCCGATTCTTACAATATAGCTACAGTCTTTAAGATGCCCGATTGCGAATATACCCTTATACGCCAAATATTTTGAATAATCGAAACTTCCCGGGTTATAGAAGTTTCTAGGAGACCGTAACCTTGAGATAAATCGGATTCGATCTCCATATTTCAAATCCGTCTTCGTATCTGAAACGGTCAGTATAAGCTTACCTGTAACATTTATATAGTCTTGATTAGAGTAGAGTCTCTCTGCCTTTATATATAGTTTCAATCTGTCTTTCTGTAATTGAGGTGGAGAATAGAGCGTTCCCTGTATGTTCAATGTTTTGTCTTCCATCAGGTTTGATATATGGTTAAAAGGAAGTTGCGGTCTTGTATATTGGTTCATCAAAATTGTCCCAATCAGTATAAAGATTACAGGGAAAAGGACAGTGCCGATACCCTTCCAGTCCATTGTGATTGCAAAAAAGCAAATGAAGATCATAACTGCTGTCAAAATAAAGGCAGGTATATAAGCGAGGTAAAGGGAATTGCAGAGTAAAAGACCTGCTATGAAGGAAATTAAAAGAGGGATTAATGGCTTATTGGTCATTTGAATGATCTCATCTCATAAGCGAACCTTGGGGCCTTGAACCTGATCAGTTAAAAATTAAGCATAATACGCCAGCCCTATTTCTGTCCATGTAAAAATGCCTATAGAGTGAATTATAGATCTTACATAATAGTTTAGCTTTTTGCAGGGAGTCGCTTCTACGGAGGGACAAATTTTAATGCGGGTATTATCTGAGCATTCATTTGAGCATAAAGAAAGGACCAGGAATTACATCACATCTTATGTCTGAAATCGGTCGTAATGAAGATAGTGAATTGAATGGTGAAATACTATTCTCTCTTTACGCTCACTTGGATGGGAATTTTACACGTATTAAAATTTGACCCTCCGTAGCCTGCAGATATTTTTAAAGGAACCTATTTAGCCATTGACATAGATTCTACCATCTGATAACTAAGATATTATATATAATATTATTTTAATAACAGACATAATAAAAAATGCTTACAAGAAAGGGGGTGAATTCTTTATACATAATTATTTACTTTTTATAACTGACTAATGGGAGGTAGAAAGAAAAATGGATATAATCTTAATCTGTAGAGATGCTTTAGAAAACTCTCTTCTTGGCAATATTGGCATGGCACTGGAGGCGAAGAAGAATGGAAGTAGCCCTGGAATTTTATTTACACAAGAAGCGCTGGCTGCCATTGCAGGACAGTCTTTTCGATGGTCCCCCCTGCTTGAAAACCGGGAAACTAAGATAACGGTATCAAAGAATGCAACTGCCATGGATTTACAGCTGGCAAGTGAACGAGACAAGAGATGGACGGATATAAACCGTTTGATCAAATCAGCAAAGGACGAAGGTATTCCGCTTATGGCCTGCCCAATGTGGTCAAACCTTTTAGGTCTAGAGGGCAAGCTTCCACCTGAAATCAGCACTATAGATTCCCAAATGCTATTAAAAGAGATGAAAGAAGCAAAAACAATCATAGGAGGATTTTAGTTATGGCTTGGTCAGAATGGGAACCCATTACAAACTTAAACCTTAAAGAGTTACAGTATCATAAAAAATATAGAGACACCGGAGGTGGTGTCGCAAGGATAATGTTTAACCGCCCGGAAAAAATGAATGCCATGACAAACCATGGCTGGGCGGAAATCGCACAAACCGTTATAGAAGCAAGCAATGATAAGGATATTGCAGTTGTCTTTTACATAGGCAATGGAAATCACTTCGGTGTCGGTGGTGATATGAATTGGGAGGCCGATGGTGGACTTCAAGGCCCGGGGGGTATGGCACTCGCAAGTGTCCCTGACTTTGACGGCGCAATTGAAAACTGCCTGAAACCTGTTATTGCAGCTGTGAGAGGGTACTGTATCGGCGGGCATAATCATCTGGCCTATCACTGTGATTTTACTATAGCATCGGATAATGCGATTTTCGGCCAAAACGGACCAAGGGTAGCAAGCCCAGCCCACGGGCATCTCGTGGCCTCCTCTGCTTATGTATTAGGATTGAAAAGGGCAAAGGAGATGTGGATGTTATGCCGCCAGTATTCTGCAAGACAGGCATTAGAAATGGGACTCATAAATGCCGTTGTGCCTGATTCCAAACTCGAAGACGAAGTCGACAAATGGTGCGAGGACTTAATGAGTCTTTCTCCATCTTGTTTACAGATTGTAAAACAGAGTTTTAATGCTGTTGGAAATGAGATCAAATGGACAACCAGCAAGATCCTCTCTCTTATTGCACCGGACTTCTTTGACAGGCCAGAGGTAAAAGAGGCCCACGAATCTTTCTTTAACAAGAAGACTCCGAATTTCTGGAAGGATGCCAAAAAGGCTCCGTAGACAGAGAAAACAGAGACATCCCTCTAAATAAAACGGCAGGGCAAAAGGGAAGCCTTCTTTTGTCCTGCTCTCTTTTACTAGTATCTTTTAAAAAGGAGCATTTCATGTTTGATCCCAAAGAGGTCAAAAGGCTCAATATTCCACAATGGGAAGCTGTTTATCGATCTGAAATTGTACCTGGGATTATCTCTTTTATTGCGATTCACGACACATCGAGGGGGTGGGCGCTTGGTGGTTGCAGAATGGCGAATTACGACAATGAGGCTACGGCGCTAACCGATGTTTTGCGCTTAAGTCGTGGCATGACATTTAAAAACGCAATTTCAGATCTGCCACTTGGGGGCGGGAAGTCAATCATCGTATGTGATCCAAATATAAAAGGGAAAAAGCGTGAAAAGACCCTTGAAGAGTTTGGGAAATTCGTTGCATGGGTCAACAGAGAAAAAGACGTATACTGTACAGCGGAAGATATGAACACTACAGTTCAAGATATGAACATCGTAAAAAAATACTGTAGAAATATCTTTGGGACATCAGTAGATCCTTCTCCTTATACAGCTCATGGGGTGTTTTCAGCGATTGAATATGCAGTCGATTATTTCGCAATGGATCTCTTTTATGGAAGACGGACTCTCTGTGGAAAAAGAGTCTTGATCCAGGGACTAGGAAAGGTTGGCATGATGCTTATGCAACTGCTCAGCGATGCAGGAATGGAAGTATATGTAACTGATATAAGAGAAGAGAAAGTACTATCAGCCATTGAAAAATTTCCAGACATAAAACCTGTTGACCCGGAGGATATCTTTGGTATTGAGGTAGATATCTTATCGCCTGCAGCAAAGGGGGAGGTTATTACCAAACAAAACGTCGACAACTGTAAGTTTAAAATCCTCTGCGGCCCGGCCAACAACCAGCTCCAAAACCCGGAAACAGGTATCATGCTTCATAAAAAGGGCATTGTCTATTGCCAGGACTTTATCGCAAATATGGGTGGAGTCTGCTCTATACAATATCTAGAAATCGAAAATCTGAGTCATGAAATAACCCTAAAAAGGATCAGACGCACTGTAAGAAAGATGCTGGGGCTTACTTTTCGAACGGCCTTTAGAAGCAATCTCTCTTTCAATATCGCTGTAGACCATGCTGTTCGAAGGATTATATGGAGAAGCAAAGAGGATACTCAAAAGTTATCAAATGCAATTATCTTTCCTCTTACAGCAACTTCCGAGCCTTGATTAGCAAATGCTAATCGGTTTTTTTCATAACCTCCTTTACCTTTTTTGATACTTGTTCTATCTTAAAAGGCTTTTGAATAAAACCATTACAGCCTCGCTCTAATATACTTTCTGCCTCACCGTCTATACTGTACCCACTTGAAAGTAAAACCCTTACATCATGATTGATCTCTTTCAACATGTCATAGGTATCACCACCATCCAGCCCAGGCATAATCATATCCAGGATAACCAGATCAATCTGGTCTCCTCTCTCTTTATATATCTGTATTGCATCTTTGCCACTTTTTGCTGTTAACACCTTATACCCCAGCGTCTCTAACATCTCCACGCCAACTTCGATAATCTGGCTCTCATCATCTACAAAAAGGAGCGTCCCTATCCCCTTCAACAATTCTTGCGAAACCGTCCGCTCTTTTCTGATTTTAGCTTTAGAAGCCGGCAGATATATGTCGAACTTCGCTCCTCTACCCACTTCGCTGAAAACGTCGATAAAGCCACCATGATTCTTAATTATTCCATAAACTGATGCCAAACCTAACCCAGTACCCCTCCCCAATTCCTTTGTGGTAAAGAACGGATCAAATATCTTCTGCTGGGTCTCCTCATCCATACCCATTCCTGTATCTCGAATAGAAACCCGGACATACCTACCGGGTTTAACTTCAAAGGGTCTTACAAAAGCCTGACTCAGAGGTATATCCTCTGTCTGGACATAGAGATGACCACCACCAGGCATTGCCTGCCACGCATTAATATAGATGTTTAAGAGCACTTGTTCTATCTGACCTTGGTCGACCTTTACTATAAGAAGTCGATCCTTATACTCCTCATGGACAATGATTTCTTTCCGGGTACGACCAAACAAAAGGGTCTGTTCTCTGACGATTTCATTCAAGTCAACAGGTTTGACTTCATACTTCCCCCCTCTTGCTAAACCAAGGAGTTGTCTGGTCAGATAAACTGCACTCTTAACAGTATCATCTATGCCCTTGAGGTGTTCGTAATGAGGATGTCCTGAGTTAATTTTCATCATCATCAAAGAGGTGCGTCCCTGTATTCCCATTAGCAGATTATTGAAGTCATGAGCTACACCACCAGCGAGAGTGCCGATGGCCTCAACCTTTTTTACTCGTTGAAGTTGGGCCTTATATTTTACAGTCTCTTCCTCAGTTCTTTTTCGCTCTGTGATGTCCCTGGCAATGCCAAAAAAACCAATAACCTGTTCGTCCTTATTCCTTAGAGGCTCGTTCTTAAATTGACAGGTTCTTCCACTGGTGAAGTTTAATTCAAATTCTAGACTCTCCCCGTTTAATGTTCTTTGCATTACATCAATAGCTGTTTCTTGACTCTCCCTTGTAATAAAAGGAAAATAAGACCTTCCTAGAAGATCGTTCAAGGGGACACCAACAATCGTCTCGGCCATTTTGTTGACATAGGTTATATTACCCATTGAATCTGTTTCATATGCCATGTCAGCCAGGTTGTCAATGAAGTCTCTAAATCGCGTCTCACTCTCCCTCAGTGCCAACTGCGCCCTCTTCATATCCTCAACCAACATAGCATTTTCCAGGGATATGGCTGCCTGGGATGCCAACAAATGTAAAACTTCGACTCTATCAGGCGTGAATGCGTTTGCAGTATATTTATTTTCAAGATAAAGCATTCCCATCAGGTTTGATTGCCTGATAACGGGTATGCATAATATCGATTTTGGCTCACTTTGAATCATATACGGATCGGACATATAGTCTTTCTCCTTAGTAGCATCATCAACAACCAGATGGGCCATGGTTTGCTTGACACAGTTTGCAACGGGCATCAAGAGGTTATTGTACTCGTCAACGGAAACAGGTTTAGTCCGTGTGAAGCCACCACCCTCTGTAATTCTTTCTGCCTCAACAAACATATCGCAACCCCTTACCGAAACGTAGAGACCTCTGCTGGCACCGGCTGTCTCGACGACTACCTTCATCAATATCTCCAGCAGTTTTTCTCGTATGATCTCACTGGAAATAGCCTGTAATGACTTGATCACGCTTACATAGTCGAGACGCAGCGACTGGTTTGTTTGGGGCAGATCGGGTGGATGCCTGATTGCATGAAGATCGAGCATATCATCCAATGAATCCTTCAAGAGATGGGGATATCTCTTTTCCATATCCATAGCCTTGCCTTTTGCTCCCCACTTTGCATATGTATAGCGGGCTTGTTGCATATACAAAGAGGCTATCTTCTCCTTGCCCTGAGCAAGATAAAACCTGGCAGCCAGTTCATTGGCAAGCGCCTCGTTCTGTAGAAACCCACTTTCATTAGCAGCGTCTATAGCCATATCATAGAGATCCATCACCTTTTTGAAGTCCTTACCGAGAATCCTTGCCAGCTCAGCCTTTATTAACAAAACCTGATGCATATATGTTGCCGGAGCAAACTTTGCCCATTGTTCAAATCTTGCAATACTCTGTTTTATCTTTTCCAGGTACTGAGATTGTCTGTAACTATCGGCATCATCATACGTTGCAGAAAAGGCAATCGCCTGGTGTAGATTGAAGACAGGTTCAATAAATGTCCCCACACCTCCAACAATAGACTTTTCTGCTTTCTGTGCAAACTTTATAGCCATCTCATAGCCTGAATACCAGTTTGACAGACACAGTTTCAAAACGATACTAAAGAAGTTGAAAATTACATCATTCTTTTGAGCAAAGTTCTCTATCACCTTAGTCGAATCCGGCCAGATGTGCGAAAGATCGGCCTTATCCTCAACGACTGTGGTGAGATTGAAAATTCCCGCTTTTATCCCATAAAAGAACTGTGCCATGTTCTGATCGACTTTGCACAATACCGGCAGGATCTCATCGATCTTCTTTGAAAGGTGTTCCAGAGTATTGGTCCCCCAAAAACATCCCATGATAAAGTTTACAGCACAATAGCCTGCCCAATAATATGCGCCGTTTTGCAGTCCGCTTTTATACCCCCTCATTAGATGGTTTCTTGCACTATCGATCGGTTCGATGTGATGGCTGATAAACCCTCCCCATATATTCATAATGAGTGCTTCATTTGTTCTGTTACAATAACGTTCATCATTGAGCCTAACAGCGAGCTCGCCGTATTTCCTTGCGTTTTCAAAATCATGTAACACACATGTCAGGGTTACACCTGAATAAAAGGCATAACCAACAGCTGTAAAAGGATTGTTTCCGTATACTAAAGAAAGCTCTATGAGAGATATTCCTAAAAAATGTAACATTAAAGAGCCTAAAAAATAGCATGGCGAAGCTAATTCTAAGAGGATTTCCATAGCAACCAGTTTTTCCTGGTCTTCCATCTCGGGAAGATTATATAAGTATTCTGGATCTTTATTCGCAAGCAGGGTTCTAATATGGTCAATTTCTGTCATAAGTTCGGATTCATTAGGAAACGCTTTTAGTTCTATTCCCAATTCATCGAGTGTCTCTATCCCCAATTTTAAACACTTGGTCAACTCATTCTTCATTCGATACAATATCATCTTATGTCGACAAATCTTGCAGCGATCCAATAGATTTCTGGCATGTTTGAATGCCTCATCAAAAGTGACTAAGGATCTATCCCAGTCTGTAAAGAGATACTCAACATTTCCTCTTTCAATATAATAGGAAAAAGTAAGAGGATAATTCTTTTCCCAACTGTTTTCAGATAAAAGTGCCATACCTTGATCAATATATTTCAAAGACGATTCATATGCGGAAGACAACTTTGCTTCCTTCGCTGCAATAAGGTTCAACTGAGCAAGTCGATCCTGTTCCTGCGGGCTTGAGATACTTTCCTTTCCGAGATTTAACTGATCTACGATATTGAAGATTCCATCAGGAGTAACTTCAGGCAACCCACTTTTCAAAAGAACATTTCCGATACGATCGTGTAACCGTCCCCTCTCCTGTTCAGATAACAAGGAATAAACTGCCTCTTGAATCCTGTCATGAACAAATATGTAGTCTTTATCCCTTGAAAAGACGAGGCCGGCCATTATGGCCTCCAACAAATTGGCATATGTTTCTTCGACAGATCTACCATATATTTTTGCAAGTGTTTGGAGATCAAAATTATTGCCAATAGCAGAGGCAAGTTTTACTAACTCCTTTGAACCCTCTGATAGCTTTTGTATCCTTGTTATCATCAGATCAAGCAGATTATCCTTAAGATCCATTCTCTCTATCCGCCTCATATCCCACTGCCAACCCGAATCTGCCAAAAATTCAAGGATTTTCTCTTCATAAAGCATTTTCAAAATTTGTTTAATGAAAAGCGGATTCCCTCCTGTTTTCCGATATACCTGCTCTGAGAGGAATTTTGTACTTTTCGGATTCGTCTTCAGGGTATCACAGATGAAGCAGTTGACATTGGCGAGATTCAAAGGTTCTAATAATATAGAGTTAAATGGGATATCGCCATTTTCCATCTCTTTAATCACTGTAAAAATCGGATGTGTGCTTGTAATTCCTGCCTTACGGATTGCACCAATGAAGAGGATATATTTAAGAGATGAATCTTCAACGAGGGTATGGAACATTTTTAAGCTTGAAATATCTGCCCATTGCAGGTCGTCAGCAAAGAGGACCAGAGGGTGCTCTTTTTTTGCGAAAACACTGATAAATTTCCGAAAGACAATGTGAAACCTATTTCGTGTCTCTTCAGGTCCGAGTTTCACAACATCAGGCTGTTTACCGATTAAGAGTTCTACATCTGGAATTATATCCGTTATGATCTTACCAGTACCGCATAACGCCTCTTTCAATCGCCTCTTTTTTTTATTAATCTTTTCTTCACTCCCAGAGAGAACCTGTCGAATCAACTCCTGAAAGGACTGGATGAAAGCACTGTATGGCTTATTCATTGACAATCGGTCAAACTTACCTGAAATGAAGAACCCCCCTCGCGCTACTACAGGTCTGTGAATCTCATTGACCAGCATGGTCTTGCCAATTCCAGCAGGTCCTTTAACGAGAATCACTTTTGAGTTCCCCTCAGTAATAAGGTCAAAGGCTGCCATTAAGAAATCTGTTTCTTTTTCCCTACCATATATCTTCTGAGGTAAAACCAATCTATCAGATATGTCGAACTTTCCGATTGTAAATGGCCGGATCCTGCCTACCCGCCTTATTTGGTCAAGGCATTCATCGAGATCGGCCCTCAGCATGTATCCACTGTGGTATCTGTCTTCAGGATCCTTTGAGAGCATCTTCATAATGATATTTGAAATCTCTTCAGGGACATCTGGATTAACCTCTTTGGGTGAGTTTGGTATTATCGCTATATGACCATGGAAAATTTCAATCGGATTATCAGAATAAAAGGGCAAAACTCCCGTCAGCATCTCATATAATACGACACCCAGAGAATAGATATCAGTACGGTAATCTATAATTCGATTCATGCGGCCTGTTTGCTCTGGTGAAATATAGGGCAAAATATCTCGCAAAACCTCAGGATTATAGATATCCTCATACTCTCTTGTAAGAATGGATGAAAGTCCAAAATCCATAATCTTTGCCTTAATTATCTTTGCGTCAACCAATATATTTCGCGGAGTAACTTCCTTATGGATGATATTGTGTTTATGGATCGTTATCAATGCATCTACAAGCTGGATGGATATATCGAGAAATAAAGGAATCATGCTATGACTGGAGTTTTGGAAATATTCCCTAATGGGAAGCCCTGCAAAATCCTCCATAACAAAAGCTATACCGTTTCTGTATTCTTCAATGCATTTTGGTTTTATAATGTTATCAGATATTATATGCAAGGTGTTTGAAAACTCTAGTTTGAATTTAGCAATCTGCGCCTGGGTTACATCCTCAGTAACAAAAGTCTTTATCAATACAGGGCTTTTATCGCTATCTCGTATACCCCTGTATAAAGTAGCATGATACCCCCTAAAGATCTCTTCTATTATTGAATACCCTTTTAACTCAAGCATTCATATCCCTCACTCCATATAACAAAAATATGTAATTCTAGTTCTATATGAAATTAATAAAGCCATCATCAACTTCAATTTCAATCAAATTTTAATGCGAGTAGTGTCTGGATTTCTAAGTGAGCTGAGGAGGAACAAGGGGAAAGGTGAGATCTTTATTCGGATTAAAATTTGACCGTCGCTTTTTCGTCTTTTTTTAAAAGCTAAACTATTACACAAAAACCTTTGAAAATAAATATATATTTCATTTCACTTCACTTTTGTACTTCTCTCTTAATAGGCGTTTTATAAGCTTACCATCGGCATGTCTGGGAATCTCTTCCACAAATTCTACAGACTTTGGTCTCTTGTATCCTGCTAAATGCTCATTGCATAGGGCTATTATCTCATCAGCGGTTACATTATCATCCTCTTTGAGTACGACAACCGCCTTTACAGACTCCCCCCATTCTTCATCCGGCACACCGATAACAGCCACATCTGATACGCTCTTGTGTAAATGAATCACCTCCTCGATCTCCGCAGGATATATATTGACTCCACCGCTTATAATCATATCCTTTTTTCTATCAACAATATAACAGAACCCATCTTCATCGAAATAAGCAACCTCTCCCTCAATGAAATATTTTTCCCCGTCCACATGAGCAAAAGAACCTTCGGTCTTATCTGTATCTCTATAGTAATCGAGATACTTCACCATTGAGTTACTTAGATACAGATCACCAACAGTCCTATTTGGAGCAACCTTACCGTTCTCATCCAATACCTTCATCTTATTACCAGGAGCAACCCTACCCACACTGGCGAGTTTTTCAGGTTTTTTTTGGTAGTCATTGGGGGTAAGCACGGTATTGAATCCTGCCTCTGTTGAGCCATAAAGCTCATAAAACACAGGTCCAAAATAATCGATAACCTTCTTCTTTAACTCTACCGGGCAGGGAGCAGCTCCACTTACTACGGATTTCATAGAACTCACATCATACTTTTCCTTATCTTTAAAATCTATTAAACGCTTCAATATTATTGGAGGCATGAACGATGTCGACACCTTCTCCTTTTCGATAAGCTTCAAGGCATCCTCAGGAGTAAACTTTCTCATTATAACAACGGTTCCACCATGAAATAATGTTGCAGTTAAAAATGCTAATGGCCCGGCATGGTATATCGGTCCAACAACCAGATGTATGTTCGTTGTTATTCCAAAATCAGTACCATTGACAATATTGTCCATCATCAATATAAAGTCAGCAACATCATTCGGGTCAATAACGGTTGGGTCATCGAGTGCAAGACTGTGGGCACCCTTTGGCCTTCCGGTGGTTCCTGATGTATAAAGCATGAACCCATGACCTGGAGTGATCTCCTTCAAATCAGTACTGGACGAGTCAGAGAGAAACTTTTCATACGATACCATGCCATCTGGAACATTGTCACCAATTACTATGATGCTTTTAAGGTTTTTTAATCTTGATCTTATAGGGATTATCCTATCCAGGAATTCTTCATCTACAAAAAACATCTTTGACTCAGAGTTATTGACAATATACTCAATCTCATCTCCCTTTAAGTGCCAGTTAACTGGGGTGGTTACAATCCCTGTAAGCGTGGGGCCCAATACGACCTCCAAAATTGAGTTTGAATTTCCAATCATAGCAGATATATGGTCCCCCTTTTTTAACCCCATGGAAAGCAACCCATTATTAAATCTATTGATTCTTTCTTTAAAATCTCTATATTTGAACCTCTTTTCACCATAGATTATAAAATCTTTATCCGGGTACTTATCGAGTTCGGAAAGAAAGATATTCCCCTTTTTTAAATTCATGATGATCTTTCGAGTCCTTTTCATCATAAGTAACCTTAATACCCTTTTATTCAAAAGCATTTTTAACATAGCAATTCCTTCATTTGCCATTTCTGCACCTCCCTAATTAATTAAATAATTCTTGATGTAAAGGAGCACCCCACTTTACATCTACAAACAAACACTCTCTTGCCTGTTCTGTAGGATTTCGTCTTGCGGATCCTTACAAGTATTCTATAATGTGAGTATATTCTGCGGGACGATAAAATCTTCTTATTCCTTAAGTTTAGAAAATACAGGCATTACAATTTGACGACTACTTTCTTTCAAATTGTTTCTTTGTTTTATTTGTTTAAAAATAATACAAATATTAAATTTTAACCAAAATTATCACTGTTAGTAAAGACAAAACTTCATCATTTTGATTGTTATAATGATTTTTCCGTTTACAAACCTCCCAAAAATTGTGTATATTCTTACAAAATACTGTTTTCGCTTTTTCAAAAGAAATGCAATAAACTGCAATCAAAATTTTTTCCAGTTTCCCATTTCACAATGGTAATGATATCCCTTTTAAAAAGAAGACTATACTCTTTCATTTTTAAAATTTCCATCGAGATACAAGGAGAGCTCTTTAGATATGACAAAGATTAATCAAAGTATTTTCAAAGCTTACGATATACGAGGAATCTACCCGAAAGAAATTAATGAAGAGACAGTATATAGAATCTCTCAGGCCTATGTTGAGTTTGTACAACCAAAAGAAGTTGTTCTTGGAAAAGATGTCCGCCTTTCCTCTCCATCTCTTTGGAAAGCAGCAGCACAGGGTATAATAGATGCAGGTGTTGATGTGATCGATATCAACACCATCTCCACAGATATGCTTTACTTCTGTGTAGCATATTACGGATTTACGGGAGGGATAACGATCTCCGCCTCTCATAACCCTGTTGATTACAATGGAATAAAGATAGTTCGAGAAAAGGCCATCCCACTCTCTTCTGATTCAGGGCTTAAGGATATCTTACAGATCGCGCTAAAATACAAAAGAATATCGGCAAAAAAGAAAGGGCGTATAGTAAAAAAAGAGATCACTGAAGACTATATTAATCATGTCCAATCCTTTATTGATATAAGCAGGATTAAGGCTTTAAAGATCGTAGCGAATGCAAACTTTGGACTCGCCGGAGAGACGGTCAAGAAAATAACCAGAGATATGCCACTCAATATTATCGGTCTCAACTTTTCTCCAGATGGAAGTTTTCCAAAAGGCCGGCCCGATCCGCTCGTACCGCAGAATAGACAAGAGGTAATCAAAAAGATAAAAGAAACAGAGGCCGATATTGGTGTTGCATGGGATGCGGATGCGGATCGTTGTTTTTTCTTCGATGAGGCCGGGGAATTTATTGAGGGGTACTTTATTACCGCCCTTTTGGCAAAGACCTTTTTAGAAAGGTATCCAGGAGGCAAAATCATCTTTGACCCAAGACTTACGTGGGCAAATATCGATACAGTCAAAGAAAACGGTGGAATTCCATTAATTAACAAGTGCGGCCATACTTTTTTTAAAGAGAGAATGAGGAAAGAAAACGCCATATTTGCTGGAGAGATGAGTGCCCATTATTACTTTAGAAATAACTTTTACGCAGATAACGGGATGATCCCTTTTTTGATCATAATCGAAACTCTCTCTACCACGGGGAAGTCGTTATCAAAACTCGTAGCCCCCCTAAAAAACAAGTACTTCGTCTCTGGAGAAATCAACATGGAAGCTACAAATACTCAATCGATCCTTAAAGAGATGGAAAATAGATACAGTGATGCTACAGTAGAACATATAGACGGGCTATCCATCGAATATCACGACTGGAGGTTCAACTTGAGACCCTCCAATACGGAGCCTCTCCTTCGTCTCAATTTAGAGGCCCGTTCAAAAATCCTTATGGAAAAAAAACGAGATGAAGTGATCGCATTTATAAACAGGTTCTGAGAAAAAACCAATTAAATACTGTGTTCATCTATCACTATATATAAAACCTTTAAGCAAGGCACAGGATAATTTGCTATACTGATATAGCAATATATTTCCTGTAAAAGGAATGTAATGATGAGTTTGGATTTGAAGGGGAAAATAGCCTTAATCACTGGCTCAACAAAAGGTATAGGAAAAACGATTGCACTGAAATTTTCTAAAAATGGAGCTGATGTAATAATTAACGGCAGATCAGAAGAAAATGGAATGAAGACCGTTGATTCGATAAAAGATATGGGCAGGCAAGCCATCTTTGAAAAGGCAGATGTGACTGTATATGCGCAAGTGAAAGAGATGGTAGATCGGATACTCAAGAAGATTCCTAAGATAGACATATTGGTCGCTAGCGGTGGGGTTGTGAGCAGTGGGAAGGTTATGACAGCACCGAGTTTTTTCAAGGAAATTGACCCCAGTACATATATAGATTTTTTTAACAGTCAGTACTTCAGCCGATTGTACTGTATTCGAGCAGTATTGGATCATATGGTTGAAAGAAAATCAGGAAAGATTATACTGATCAGTACTGATGCAGGACGATGGCCAACCCCTGGAGAATCTCTCCCTGGAGGAGCTGGGGCAGCTCTTGTGATGAGCACAAAGGTCCTTGCTGGGGAGTTTGCCAGATGGGGTATCAGAATCAACACCATCTCTACAACTGTCACAAGGGATACCCCTGGTATTGAGCATGTTGGCTCCTACGGGACTGTAGGAAAGATATTTCAAAGGGCTATGCAAAGACAACCTTTCCCCATCACTTCAAATGATATCGCACAAACCGCTTTGTTTTTAGCATCACAAGAATCAGACCAGATTACAGGTCAAATCATTAGTGTAAACGGTGGGTTGTGTTTTCCAGGGTAACTTGTTACCTTTGCCAATCTCCATTTTTTAGATACACTAAGGTGGAGAAGGCAACATTGAAAATAGAGGGAGAAAATTGAACAAAATTGATACGCAATCAGTTGCTATAGGGGTAGATCTCGGAGGAACGAATCTAAGGACAGGGATCGTCGATCAAAGAGGTAACATCCTGAAGAGCCTCAAGAGACAGTCACAAGCCAAAGAGGGAAAGGAGAATGTAATTAACCGAATTACAGATCTATTAATAGAGGCCTGTAGCATATCGAACGAGTTTCAAAGAGAGGTGAAAGGAATATGTATCGGTGCACCTGGTTTTTTGAACATAAAAAAAGGAATCATATCAGAATCTCCTAACTTACCCGGCTGGAAAGATGTAGCTTTGAAAAAAGAGATAGAAAAGAGGAGAAATTTCCCTCCTATAGTATTACAAAACGACGCAAACTGTTTTACTTTTGGAGAGTGGTGGACTGGGGCAGGGAATGGCTATAAAAATATAGCAGGTATTACCCTTGGTACTGGAGTAGGTGGAGGGGTTATTTTAGGTAATCGAATATGGTTAGGAGATGACGGTACCGCTGGAGAGATCGGTCATATCATTGTAGAGCCGTCTGGACTCAAATGTGAATGCGGAAGAAATGGCTGTTTAGAAAGCTATGCATCAGGTACCGCAATTGTTAAACAGGCAGTCCAAGCATTAAAAAAGGGGGAAATTTCTACCCTAAAAAACAGGGTAAAAGAAAATCTGAATGCTATTACTGCAAAGATGGTATCTGAAGAAGCCGCAAAAGGAGATAGACTATCTCTCGACATTATGAATGAGGCAGGCAGATACCTTGGTATTGCTATTGCAAGTATTATCAACCTTTTGAATATTGGCAGGTTTGTTATAGGAGGCAGGGTAGCTGGCAGTGGAGATAGCATTCTGGAGCCTGCCAGAGAAGAAGTCCTTAAGAGAGCGATTAATCCTCCCATTAAAGATCAAGTCATTGTTCAAGCCAGACTGGGAGATGATGCGGGGATCATAGGGGCAGCAGGTATGATCTTTCACAATGGATATAGCGAATCATAGACGGATAGTGATAGAGTAGCTTTTTGAAAAAGAATCGTTCAAACGTAATGATAGCCTTCTATTTCGTAGCACTAAAAGATACGTCTCCACTTATTTTGGGACAGAGTTTACAAAGGGGGGACTTGTTGATATTCGGAGAGAAATCATGACAAAGACAATAGCTGAAATCAATGAAAAGATAAAGAAAGGCAAAGCAGTAGTTGTCACTGCAGAAGAGATCAATGCTATCGTAAGGGAAAAAGGAGAAAAAAAGGCTGCAAGTGATATAGATATAGTTACTACCGGGACATTTGGTCCGATGTGCAGTTCTAGTGCATATCTTAATCTCGGGCATTCTAAACCGAGGATAAAGATAGGTGGAGGCAGGGCATATTTGAACGATGTGCCAGTTTATACAGGAATTGCAGCAGTAGATATATATATTGGGGCTACTGCCATACCAGATGGTGACCCAAGAAACGCCGTATTCCCCGGAGCTTTTCGTTACGGTGGAGGACATGTAATAGAGGAACTGGTAGCGGGTAAAGATATCAGGTTTTCTGCTACATCATACGTTACAGACTGTTATCCCAAAAAGAGTATTGACACGTATATCAATATTAAGAACATCAATGAAACCGTCCTTTTTAACCCAAGGAATTCTTATCAGAACTACAATGTCGCCGTCAACCTCTCTGACAGGATCATATACACATACATGGGGACATTACAACCCAATTTGGGAAATGCCAACTACTGCAGTGCAGGTCAGCTAAGCCCCCTATTAAACGATCCATACTATAGAACCATCGGCATAGGAACTAGGATATTTCTGGGAGGGGCGGTCGGTTATGTTGTATGGAACGGCACACAACACAATCCATGTGTATCAAGGACGAAAAACGGTGTCCCGAGAGTGCCTGCAGGCACTCTCGCAGTTATTGGCAACCTGAAAGAGATGAACACCAACTGGCTAAGAGGGACAACCCTTACAGGGTATGGTGCCACTTTGTCTGTAGGGATTGGAGTGCCGATTCCTCTCCTGACAGAAGAAATTCTTCGCTTTACTACTGTTACGGATGAGGATATATTTACACAGGTTGTGGATTACAGCGATGCATATCCCCAGGGTAAACCCGATACGCTTGGGGAGGTCAATTACGCCCAATTAAGGAGCGGAAAGATAACAGTCCAGAACAAAGAGATAAAGACTGCAAGTCTTTCCAGTTATGTAAAAGCCAGAGAAATTGCACAAACACTTAAAAATTGGATTATAAGAGGCGATTTCTTCCTAAGTGAACCTGTTGCAAGCCTGCCATCCATTGAATCCGGAATTACCTTTAAACCCATGCCTTCTAAATCGGTTAAGAAGGTTTGAACTCAATAGTAGTTATTGAGAAAAAAATCATCCAAAAAAACATTTCTTTGCAAAGAGTAGATTGGAGGTCTTAGATGCCAAAAAAGAGGTTAGTCCTCACCTTTCCAAGCAGATTGGTTGATCAACCGATTACATATTTCTTAATTAAGGATCACAACCTCATGGTAAATATATTACGGGCAAAGATAACTCCAAAAGAAGAAGGCAGATTGGTTATAGAGATTAGTGGAAAGAAGAATGATATTGAATCTGGGATGACCCACTTGAACAAAATCGGGGTAAATGTCCAACCTCTGACTAAAGACGTGAAGTGGTTTAAAGAACGTTGTACGCAATGCGGCGCCTGTACATCTATTTGCCCTTCAGAGGCATTCTTTGTTAACAGAGAGGATATGTCCATATCTTTCAAAAAAGAAAAATGTATTGCTTGCGAACTCTGTATCCCCATATGCCCTTATCGGGCAGTTGAAGTCCAATTTTAACAGGTAAAATAGATTCGGGCAAATGCCCGTTGAAAGATAGAGGAGGTTCATATTGACTACAGCTATCGCCTTGCTCTCCGGTGGGCTTGATAGTACCCTTGCAGTGAAAATGATCTTAGACCAAGGTATAAAAGTCGAAGCTGTCACTTTTATATCCCTCTTTTGCACTTGCACATCCTCCAGCAGCGGATGTATGGAAGGAAAGGCAGCAGCAGAAAGATTGAGGGTAAACCTGAAGGTCATTAATATTTCTAAAGAGATCTTGACCCTGATTCGAAAACCCAAATATGGGTATGGTAAAAACATGAATCCATGCATAGACTGCCGGATATTTATGTTCAAAAAGGCCGAAGAGTATAGGAAAGAAATAGGGGCGTCTTTTCTGATAACCGGCGAGGTATTGGGCGAAAGGCCTATGTCCCAAAGGAGAGACGCGATGAGAATCATCGAGAGGGACTCTGGCCTAGGGGGCCTGATTCTCAGGCCTCTTTGTGCAAAGCTGCTCGAGCCATCAATCCCGGAGATAAAAGGACTCGTAAATAGAGAGAAGCTCTTGGATATTCAGGGAAGATCTAGAAAACCTCAGATTGCCCTGGCCAAGGAATTAGGAATCAATGATTACCCATGCCCTGCCGGGGGTTGCTTACTTACTGATCCTGGCTTTGCGAATAGAATGCGTGATTTGATGGAGTATAATCCAGAATTCAGTTTAAATGATGTCCATCTCTTGAAGATGGGGAGGCATTTTCGGCTTTCACCAAAGATAAAGATCATTGTTGGAAGAAACGAAAAAGAAAACAAAAAGCTCTCGAGCTTTGCCTTAAAAGGGGACCTCATCTTCAAGGCCCTCGATTTTCCTGGCCCCACAACAATCGTACGGGGAAGAATAGAAAAGTCTAAAATGGGACTGCCTGCCTCTATAACAGCACGATACAGCAAAGCAAAGAATAAAAAAGAGATAAGCATCGGATATAGAGAACACCCCTTTGATACAACCAGGATATTACACGTGGCTCCTTTGGAAAAAAGCCGTTTAGAGGCGTTGATGATTTAGTTCCTCATATGGCATGCTACAAAATGTCCTCTTTCTACCTCTTTTATAGGTGGATACTCTTTTTCACAGATATTCATCTTATACTTACATCTCGTGTGA
The DNA here is from genome assembly GCA_034189035.1 of Thermodesulfobacteriota bacterium. Lineage (GTDB taxonomy): Bacteria > Desulfobacterota > UBA8473 > UBA8473 > UBA8473 > JAUXFK01. The sequence continues at coordinate 2,350 of JAXHVA010000046.1, read as the reverse complement.
AAAAAACAACCATCTGGCGGGTCAATCGGATTCGGAGGGTCTCCCTCAAGGAGAATCCTCTCCTTTTTAATTGCAGGATCTGGGACTGGCACAGCTAAGAGCAAGGCCTCTGTGTAAGGGTGTAAAGAGTTGTTGTATATTGCGTTGCTTTGCGCCAATTCGACTATCCTTCCAAGATACATCACCGCAACCCTATCGCTTACAAATTTAACAACACTCAAATCGTGTGCAATAAAAAGGTACGTCAGGTGAAATTCTTCTTGCAGTTCATACAAGAGGTTCAATACCTGTGCCTGAATGGATACATCTAAAGCAGAGACAGGTTCATCAGCAATTATCAATTTAGGATGTAGGCTGATAGCCCTTGCAATTCCTATACGCTGTCTTTGCCCCCCACTGAATTCATGAGGATACCGATCAGTATACTCAGGTCTCAGTCCCACCAGGTCAAGTAGCTTTTTGACCTTTTCCTTCCTCTGTCTTCTATCTCCAATACCGTGAATGACAAACGGTTCTTCAATGATCTTACCGATTGTCTTTCGAGGGTTTAAAGATGAGTATGGATCCTGAAAGATTATCTGCATCTGCCTTCGTAAGCGTTGTAACTCTTTTTTACTACAGGCCGTGATATCTTCTCTATCAAAGCAAATCGTACCAGCTGTTGGCTCTTCCAGCTTAAGGATCAACCTTCCCAGGGTTGACTTCCCACACCCGCTCTCTCCTACCAATCCGAGTGTCTCTCCTCTTTTAATAGAAAGGTTTACTCCATCTACGGCCTTCACAACAGACTGTTTCAAAGAAAAGAAACCTTCTTTTATAAAATAGTATTTCCTGAGCCCGTTTAGGGTCAAAATATCATCATCCATAGGCAGATTCCCTGTGTATCTATCAAAATTTCAGGATTATCTTTCCCGTGTTTTCTTTGTTTTCCATCCTTGCAGTCGCCTCGTGTAATTGATCAAATGGGAACACAGAATCGATAACCGGTTTCAATCTTCTCTCTTTAAAGTGAGGAACAACCTGTTTTGAAAATGCCTGAGTTGCCAAAATCTTTTCTTCTAAAGGACGAGAGCGTAAAACAGTACCAATAATGCGTATTCGATTGGAAAGGACGGTTGAGAGGTTTGTCTGCGCTTTCATTCCACCCATGAATCCCAAAAGAACAAGAGTGCCACGGCTTTTTAGTAAAGCGATATTTCTCTCCCAATAACTGGCTCCAATTACATCTACAACCAGATCTATTGGACTTTTACCGAACTTCTCTTCAATAACCTTTTGAAAGTCCTCCTCTTTATAGTTCACGCCTGTAAATGGTGCAAGATTTTCTACCTTTGAGATCTTTTCCGCACTCCCCGCAGTACCAATCGTCTCCCCTCCCAATAGATTGACCAATTGCAAAGCTGCACTTCCTACCCCGCCTGCAACAGCATGGATAAGGACCAAATATCCTGTTTTCATCTCGCCTTGGGTTACCAATGCATCGTGCGCAGCGATAAAAGCCTCAGGCACGGCTGCGGCCTCTATGTCATCCAACTCATCAGGTACAGAAACCACCATCCGCTGATGTGTCACTACCTGGCTAGCATAAGTCCCACCTGCTAGAATTCCAAAGACACGTTCTTTTCCCTTCCACTGTGTAACAGACTCACCGATCTGGTCTATATGTCCTACGAATTCCAGCCCAGGAATATCCTGGACAACACCTGCAGGCGCAGGATAGAAACCGCGTCTTTGTAAAACATCCGCACGGTTTATCGCTGTAGCCGTAACATTTACCCTCACTTCCTCACCGTTTGATTTGAGATCTTCTCTTTCAGTTATCACCAGATTATTGAGATCTTTTCCGAATTTCTCTATTACAGCACATCTCATCCATTAACCTCCTCTTACAACCAATGTCTATCCAGAAATGAGATAAAATCGCAAAACCCATAAATGCTCAGAAAAGAGACTCATTCAAATTCGAAACTCTTTGAAGTTTCATGATAACCTTTTATTATATAGCACTAAAGCAATACTCAAAATCACTTCTTTGCTGAACAGTCTCACCAATCCATATAAAAGTCTTTAAAATCTTATAACAAAAATACTACAAAATTCAAATGCTTTTTTAGCCCGATATATAAATGACCAAATACAATTCATACACTGAGTATTGATATCAGTAGTAGTAATTGTGGAAATGATTGATAACTCTATAAGAGTTATCAATCATTTCCACAATTAAAGTCATAAAGGCTCTATGGGAGAAGACCGGATATGTTTCTGTCAGAATTGCCTTTTACTTGAATAAAGATCATAATATAACTCTGCCGCTATCTACGGCCATATTATTAAATACGCGAAGGAT
>JAXHVA010000045.1:0-36043 GCA_034189035.1 Thermodesulfobacteriota bacterium | reverse complement strand
ACCTCCCTACTAGTGATTCATTTTGAATCAATGTAATAAAATCCTCTATTTTCATGGGGCTTAGCTTTTCACCTTTACGCATTCTCGGTGAGATAATTTTTTTTTCTACCTCTTTATCGCCGATGACTATCATATAGGGTACTTTTTGCAATTGGGCCTCGCGTATTTTAAGACCCAGTTTTTCATTTCGAAAATCCTTTTCTACACGTATCTCTTTAGAAATCAAAATCTTATAGATTTCTTCGGCAAAGTCAATGCTTCTATCAGTTACAGTCAGCAAAGTAGCCTGTATAGGAGCTAGCCATGTTGGGAATGCACCACCATAATGTTCAATAAGGATCCCTATAAACCTTTCCATTGCCCCTAGAATAACGCGGTGCAACATTACAGGCCTTTTTTTATTACCATCACTATCGATAAAAGTCAAATCAAACCTTTCTGGCAATATGAAATCGCACTGTATAGTAGCACATTGCCATTTTCTGTCAAGGGCATCTTTGAGCTTAACGTCAATCTTTGGACCATAAAATGCTCCATCGCCTTCATTGATATCATAAGTTAAACCGTTTTTGTCCAGCACATGCTTTAGACTCCATATAGCTTTCTCCCAATCCTCATCCGAGCCTATCGACTTTTCAGGACGTGTGCTAAGCTCCATTTCGTATTCAAACCCAAATATGCTCATCACGTCCTCTACAAAGTCTATAACTCCTTTTATCTCCTGCTGGAGTTGCTCTGGGGTGCATAGTATATGCGCATCGTCCTGCGTAAATTCTCTCACTCTGAGGAGTCCGTGAAGTACTCCTGATTTTTCATGGCGATGAACAGTACCCAGTTCAAAGTATCGTTTAGGGAGATCTCTATAACTTCTGGTCTTAGATTTATAGATGAGCATATGAGACAAGCAGTTCATCGGTTTTATCCCGTATTTCTGTCCTTCTACCTCAGTGAAGTACATATTTTCGCGATAGTTGTCAAAATGCCCTGATCTTTCCCACATATCCAATTTTAAAAGATGAGGTCCTTTTACCAACTGGTATCCTCGTTTAAGATGTTCCCTCTTTTCAAAATCCTCAATGATTGTCCTCAGCATTGCCCCTTTGGGGTGGTAAATGATCAGGCCTGCACCTGCATCTTCATGGATGCTGAAAAGACCTAAGCTCTTGCCTAACTTTCTATGGTCTTTTTGTTTCGTCTCTTCCACTCTTTGTAAATAGACTTCAAGGCTATTGGTGTCCAAAAAGGCTGTACCATATACTCGTTGTAACATCTTTTTCTTTTCATCTCCACGCCAATATGCTCCAGCAACACCCGTCAACTTAAATGCCCTTATTTTTCCTGTAGAAGATAGGTGTGGCCCGCGGCATAAGTCAGTAAAATCGCCTTGAAAATAAAGTGAAACCCTATCCTCGTCAATTTCTTCGAGGAGTTCAACTTTATATGTCTCGCCTTGTTCCTTAAATAAACGGATCGCTTCTTCTTTGGGCAGCTCCTTTCTTATGATCGGGATATCCTGCTCTATAATCTCCTGCATCTTTGATTCAATCCTTGCTAGATCTTTGGGGGTGAAGCTCTTTTCGTAATCAAAGTCGTAATAAAATCCGTTATCTATAGTAGGTCCTATTGTTATCTTTGCACTTTTGTAAAGACTCTTTACTGCATGGGCCATACAGTGGGATACGCTGTGCCTTATAATATCGAGACCCTCTTTAGAATCCGGGGTAATAAAGGTTAAATCTACATCTTCTTTTATCGGATGACTCATATCAACCAATAGTCCGTTTATCTTACCGGCAATATACTCTTTCCAAAAACGATTGTCAAAAACCTCAGCTATTTCAAAGAGTGTAGTTTCTTTTGGAAATATCCGTTGAGTGCCATTATGGAATCGTACAGTGATTTTTTCAGTGCTCCCCACTTTACTTACTGAGACCTTTCTTTCATTAAAAAAGCATCATAAACATCTAAACACATCATGATGTCTTAAATGGCTTTTATGATGAATAGATTTCCATGAACATTAAAAGGGTATACCTTCGATATCAAACTGACGAATGCAAATAAACGCTACTTCTTAATGTCCACCCGAAATGGGCAATTTTGTTTAAGATCAAAGAGGAAAAAATTGCAACAGCATGAATATATTAACATATTACGATGATTAAGACCTTATCCTGGCAAAGAGATTGGGCAAAAAGGCCATTTATGACTGGACACATCTATAAAGTATAATTGAAAATAGTAGCATAAAGAAAGAAAAAAGAAAAGTGAAATATGAATACCTTTTTTTATTTAAGGGGAATTGAGTTTACATGTTTTTTCAATCTATTCTTCTGTCATATTATGGAAGGCTATAAAAAAGTCTTGGAGTTTTATAGCCAATTGATATATAGTTTAATAAGTAAAAAGAGTTGTTAAGGAAAATGATGCCGCTGTTCTTTCGCTGGTTTATCCAAAGACAAGAAGGGTAGAGTTTGACTATAAAAAAATTAATTGGACTGCTGTTTGGTGTAAATATTGCAAAAGGTTAATGTGAGCTATAGATTGTATATCATCTGACAACTTTTGACAAAGATTTTTATAGCAAGAACGAGAGGAGGAAAAAGGATGCCTCTTCGGATTTTACTGGCTGAAGACAATGCGATCAACCAAAAGTTGGTTCTTCGTTTTTTACAAAGGCTAGGGTACGAAGCAGATGTAGCTGAAAATGGTTTAGAAGCCTTAGAAGCCCTGAGAAAACAGCCATATGACATAATCCTTATGGATGTTGAGATGCCAAAGATGGATGGGCTTGAAACCACACGTTGTATCCGTCGTGAATGGCCTGATAAGTCTAGCCCGCGTATCATTGCATTGACGGCGAATACGATGGAAGAAGACAGGATTGATTGTCAGAAGGCGGGGATGGATGACTATATTGAAAAGCCTATTCGATTCGAAGAATTGAACAGAGTATTGGATCAGTACCGTCCTCCTGAGGAAATGAAAAGCATCGAAGGTCTGGGGCAGATAGGACTTGAAGAAGTGGATAAACCATTGGACACCTTTGAAAAGCCTGCTTTACAAACTTCATCAGTCCTTGATTATGATGTTTTTGACAAACTTATAGATATGACCGGTGATACAAGCTTTGTATTAGGTTTAATCGATAATTTTATAGCCAGTACGCCACAGATGCTTGTCAGTATGCAACAGGCTTTTGAGAAAGGCAACGCTGCAGATTTACGAATAGTAGCACATACATTGAAATCGAGCAGTGCTGATTTTGGAGCGATGTGCCTGTCAGAGCTCTTTAAGGATTTAGAATTTAAGAGCAAAACCGGAATACCAGAAGATTTTGCTAGTTTGATCGGGCAGATAAAGCTTGAGTATGAACATGTTGAGGAGGCCTTAAAATCTATTCATATAGAAAAAAGATATAGTGGTATCGAGGAGGATCAAATTAATGACTACCGTGGCCATATCTTAGTTGTTGATGATTATCCGATAAACCGTAAGAGATTATCCCACCTTTTAAAACAACAGGGACATACCGTCATTGTAGCTGAAAATGGGAGAGAGGCAATCGAGATAATCAACAATCAATCATTGGATATCATGCTACTCGATATAATCATGCCAGAGATGGATGGTTACCAAGTACTTAAATATTTGAAACATAATAATATGTTACAGGGTTTACCAGTGATTGTTATCTCTGCATTAGATGAGATGGACAGCGTAATCCAATGTATTGCAATGGGGGCAGAAGATTATTTGCCAAAGCTCTTTGACCCGGTCTTATTAAAGGCTAGAATAGGTGCGTGTTTAGAGAAGAAGAGACTGCATGACTTAGAGATAAAGCATAGAGAGGAACTGAATAAACTCAACAAAGAACTTGAAGTGAGGAATCGCTTTATTCGCAAGACCTTCGGTCGTTATCTTTCTGATGACATTGTTGATACGATCCTCGAGTCCCCCGAGGGATTATCGCTTGGGGGAGAGAACCGCATAGTAACCATTATGATGACAGACATTCGGGGTTTTACTGCTATAAGTGAACAACTCCCTCCTAAGGGTGTTGTGAATATGCTCAATAACTATCTTGATGTAATGACAGATATCATATTCAAATATAAGGGTACTATTGATGAGATTATAGGGGATGCGATCCTGGCGATTTTCGGTGCTCCTATAATTTACGAAGATGATGCAAAACGCGCTGTAGCTTGTGCCTTAGAAATGCAATTGTCTATGGAAAAGGTGAATCAAAAAAACAGAGAAACAGGGCTTCCTGAGTTGGCTATGGGCATTGGGATCAATACAGGTGAAGTAGTGGTAGGGAACATCGGTTCAAGTAAGCGGGTAAAGTATAGTGTCGTTGGCCCCAATGTGAATAGGACTTCGCGCATAGAATCCTTTACAATGGGTGGTCAGACACTTATCGCTCATGAGACAATGAAAGCCTGCAATTCTATCCTCAGGATAGATTCTACAATGGAAGTAACTCCAAAAGGGTTTAAACAACCGATTACAATCTACGAAGTCGGAGGGATTGGAGGAGACTTCAGTATATTTCTTCCAGAAAGGGGAACAACTGAACTTAAAAGGCTACAAATACCCCTGAATATTGAATTTACAACATTTAAAGAGAAGCAAGCCGTCAAAAAAGTTTATGAAGGCACTATCGTAAAATTAGCAGGCAATAAGGCAGAGATTCAAGCAAAGGAGGTTTTCGAGCAGATGACAAACCTCAAGATTTCTCTGTTCGATAATCAACAAAATCAGATTACAGATAACATATATGCCAAGATTGAGAGGATTCTGTCGAGTACTCCTGTTTTGTTAAGGGTTCACTTTTCATATGTCCCCCCAGAGGCGAATTCTTTTTTTAAGACTATTTTATGATACCTGTCTCAGGAAGTGAATAGGATAGCAGAGTGTATTATGAATAATTATAATATTAAATGCTGATTTTTTAAGGAAGGTGGCTGAAAAATGGAAGAAGTAAAAATGGAGAATGAAATTCTAGACATCGTTGTAGATACAATGGCCAAGACAGATATAATGTCTTCTCTTTCCCGAACTTCGTTAGTTCAAGCTGCTAAACGAGCGGTTTTGCAAAAGTATAATTCGGATGAAACGATCATTTTTGCTGGAGAAGCCGCAGACGCATTTTATATAATTGTCAGGGGAGAGGCTGTTGTCGTCCATTCACATCAATTCAGTCGCAAACCGGTTGAGCTTACAACATTGAAAGAGTGTAGCGTTATTGGTGAGATTGGTCTTATCCTCAATCAGCCGAGAACAGCCACTGTAAAATCAGTAGGTGAAACACTTATCTTAAAACTCGATAAAAAGCTGTTCAATTACATGGTTAGAAACATATCGGCTTTTGGGATCGCAATCAGTAAAAATCTTGCACATAGGGTCGATCAACTCTCATCTAAGATGCTTTTGCCAAGGTTTGAAGATGATGGGGAGATACCATCTTTGGATGTTATTAAAAAAATACCTATGGATTTCATTATTCGTCATCGTGTATTACCCCTTGATATGAAGGACAATACCCTTAGAATTGGATTTGTAGATGAGCCGTGTTCAACTATTGTGAGCTCTCTTCACCAGTTTCTACCAGGGATAGAATTGTATTTAATGAGTATTGGGAGAGATTTTTTTAATAGAGCTCTTCGATTACAGCCTGGCCTGGATCAATGGGAGAGATTATATGATGGAGATCGAGGAGACATTGAAGAGGCTGAAGATTTTAAAGAATCTAAGGTGAATTCTCTTCTCAAGCGAATGGTAGCCGAGGGTGCATCAGATTTACACCTCTGTGCAAATCATCCCCCTTTCTGGCGAATCGATGGTGAGATTTTTCCGATTGGAAATACAAAAGAACTTGGAAGGGATGAAGTCTTGGAGTTGTTCAATGACGTATTAAGCGAAAGAAACCGCAGTGATTTCTCACAGAATCATGATACTGACTTCAGCTATATCATACCGAAGTTGGGCAGATTTCGCGTGAATCTTTTTCGAGATGATCGAGGGGCCAATGCTGTTTTGAAGTATGTACCTTCAACAATTTTACCATTTAAACAGATTCGGATGCCATCAGTTATAGAAGAAATATGCAAGAATAGTCAGGGCCTTATCCTGGTTTCCGGGCCAACCGGTTCTGGCAAGTCAACAACCCTTGCTTCAATAGTAGATTATATAAACAAAAACCGTTCTTGCCATATTATAACTCTTGAAAATCCTATAGAGTTTATCCATAATAATATAAAATCTCTTATCCATCAGCGCGAAATCGGTTCGCATATACCGAATTACCCGCGAGGTTTACAGGCAGCACTCAGAGAGGATCCTGACGTTATAGTGGTCAGTGAACTTCGAAATACAGAGACGATTTCAATGGCGATTGAGGCTGCAAACACCGGTCACCTTGTAGTCGGGACCTTACATACCCACACGGCAATTAGTACAATCACCCGCATTGTTGACTCCTTTCCTATGGAGTTGCAAAGTACAATACGAGCGAGCCTTTGTGAGACATTAAAAGGAGTGATTACCCAGGTACTATGCAAACGCATCGGAGGAGGCCGTTGTGCAGCTTTTGAGATCCTTGTTATTGATACAGCAGTGGCAAATCTGATCCGTGAACAAAAGACAAATCAGATTGGCTCGATCATGCAAACCGGCAAAACAAAAGGAAACCTTTTAATGAATGACTCTCTGGCTGAACTCGTATCAAGTAACACGATTTCCTATGGTGAAGCCTTGAGCAAATCATATGATAGGGAAGGCTTTGCAAGACGTCTTGGCAAGATTTACCCCGATAAATCAGAGTAGTTTTTTGTTGCCAACCCGTTGAAGCGACTCTTCTTTAAAATAGAAATCGTTACAAATGAATACATCCTGTCTTTAAGAGCCTCCCCTTTTTATATGCAGATGGTATGATTATTGCATATATTAAATATGATATTCTTATACAACTATGAAATGCACAATCACTATTTCAAGTTAAAGAGGATTATATATGAAGATCCTTATTGCCGAAGATGATCCGGTTTCCATGAAGCTTTTACAAAGGACGATCGTTAAATGGGAGCACGAAGTCTATACAGCTGAAGATGGTCTCAAGGCATGGAAAATGTTCCAAGACGTAGAGTTTGATATAGTAATAACCGATTGGATGATGCCTGGAATATACGGAACGGAACTCTGTCGGAAGATTCGAGAGTATGCAAATGAGAGATATATATATACAATTATTGTCACATCAAAAGAGGAGATCGCAGATTTGGTTGAGGGATTTGAAGCGGGAGCCGATGATTTTCTTACCAAACCATTCAATAAGGAAGAGCTTAAGAGCCGTATTGATGTTGGGATTCGAATCTTGGAACTTGAGAACAGACTTCGCAATAAGAATAATTTATTGGAGGAAGCAAACAATAAGATAATAAAAGATCTGGAATACGCTGCAAGGATTCAACAGAGTTTGTTGCCAAACAATCTGCCCAATATCAATGGAATTGAGATGTGCTGGAAGTTTTTCCCCTGTACACAATTAGGTGGAGACATGCTCAATGTATTGCGCCTCGATGAGAATCACTATGGAATCTATATGTTGGACGTATCAGGCCATGGGGCACCATCCGCTCTTTTTTCAGTTGCATTGAGTTATCTGTTAACGGAACGAAGAGAAATATTAAAGACATACACTACCCACCCTCCTTACTATGTTTTAACATCCCCTAAGGATGTGCTTGAATCACTGAATCATCAATTCCCAATGGATTTACATGCCGGGCAGTATTTTACAATTCTGTATGGAATACTAGACTCATTAAAATTGACTTTCCATTGGTCGAATGCTGGTCACCCATCACTCATAGCAATAAACGAAGAAGGAGTGAAGTTATTCACCGAAGTTGGCGGCCCTCCAATTGGTTTTTTTAAAGACTCTCGATACTCAGAAGGGTTTGTGAAACTCAAACCAAAAGAAAAGATTATACTTTACTCTGACGGTATTCTTGAGGCTCTAAATCAGGCTAATCAACAGTTCACTATAGATCGTATAATACGAATTCTCAAAGAAGAGAAGACCTTGAAATTAAAAGAGATATTCCCCAAACTCATTTCTGAAGTACAGAAATGGACAAGTGCCAAATGTGGCCCCAATGATGATATTAGTCTCTTAGGATTGGAGATTTTAGAGACGTAATTATATAATTTAACGATACTTCTCTTTTAAAGAGATTGAGTAAAAACCAACAAATGTGAAACGAAATGTCGGTATTTTGACGAAAATCACTCTGGCCAGTGATAGGATTCGTAATTTAAGGAAGAAGATAAAAGGATGGCATAAATTATTGTAAAGATGTATTGTAAAAAAATCTATCACCTTTCCATAACCCATTTCAGAAGATTGACCATTCCATTGATTTAATACACTGTTTAATAAATAGAAAAAAAAGAAAATGAAATAATCATGGCATTTCACCGTGCCCTTGATATCTTATTTAACTTAGGGCATGATAATTGCATAAATTGTTTAACTGTATGTATTTATACACAGCAATTTTGCAAAAAAGTGGAGGGTCATGATGAATGAAATTGTCAGAGAAAAGAGTAAGATAATCGTAAAACCGAGTGAGAATATAATAGCCAAAACCGCTCAAAAGTTTAGAGAAGAGATTCTTTGTGAACTCCAAGAAGGATGTAAGGAACTGGTTATAGATCTAACATCTGTGAAAATAATTGACTCTATCGGTATAGGGATCCTGATCGCTACATGTAATACGCTTCGCGAATATGACGGAAATTTGACAGTTATAAATGTATCTAAAGATATATATCAACTCCTTAAAGCCATGCGGCTTGATCATCATTTTAAATTAAGGATGATACAAGAGTAAAAGATTGATACCAGGATTGAAAACCAAGATCGGGGCTCAATACTGTAGGGAGGTATATTGCGTATGGATTCGGACTCTAAAGCTTCTAAAAAACGCTTTTTCAAGTTAATGGCACCATACGTGTTCGGTTTATTTTGCATCGTTCTTTTGGGAATCATATCCGTTTCACAGACAGAGATGTTGGCCGATAAAGTCGAGCAAATAACAAAGGTAATTTCAGAAAAAGTGCAGCTTGTCCGTGAAATTGAAATGTCCTTGCTTTCTTTGCGAGGTTCAGTAGAAAAGTATGTTTTTAGCCAGAATGAAAAGTATAATAAAAAGGCAGAAGCTGATATAAAGAGCGTAAAGAATGCTCTCAGAAAAGCGAAAAACCATTTACATGCCCCAAAAGATTTAAAAATAGTAGATGATATTCGAATCCTTACAAATGAGTATTTTGATAAATACCGAAATGTAGTTATCCGGTTTAGAGCAAGGAACGATAGTAGAACATCGATTATAGAGATGGGTCAAAAGATCCAAAAGGAAATGTTTGAGAATCTAACCTCTTTTAAAAAGGAAGGTTCTAATGAGATTTTCAGTTCCTTGTACGAAGAGTTCATTGCTGCAAGAATCCATGTGAACTGGTATTTAGCCAGTTACAGTCCTCTATACATTGAAGAAACCAGGAAAGAGTTAGAGGGGATTCTAGATACCCTTAATAAGATAAGGATAAGATCGCTTGAAGAGATTATATTTTCTATAGAAGACTATTTCGATGCCTTTGAGACTCTGATAGCTCTAACGAATAAGTTGAATCAAGAGATCGAGCAGTCTGTCTTTCCGATTGCACCAAAGTTGATTGTACTCACCAAGACCATATCATCTTCAGGCTGGGATCAGATGGAGTTCGCCAGGATTGAAACTGCAAGAAGGGTTGGGTTTTCAAGAAAGCTGGTTCCTACCCTTTTTGTTATCACGGGTTTTATGGCGATTTTAGTTGGGTATTTCAATACAAGGCGTATGCTCAAGGCTGAAGAGAAAAACGAAAGACAGGAGTTTTTGAATAGGGGATTTATGGAACTGAGCGATCGGTTGAGGGGAGAGGAGAACCTTCGTATTATCAGCCAGAGTATTATAAGCTTTATCAGTAATTATCTCAGTGCAAAAATCGGCGCACTGTATGTATCAGATGATGATGAGTCGCTCTCTCTTGTAGGAACCTATGCAAACCATAATCCCGATGTTTTAGACAAGCAATTTCTGATTGGCGAGGGTCTGGTCGGTCAGGTTGCTTTGGAAAAGAGACCTGTTATTATAGACGATTGCCCTGATGGTTACATGAAGATTCGTTCCGGTACAGGAGAGGCAATATCTGAAAGCATTCTCATCTCGCCTTGTCTTTTGAACAATAAAGTGAAGGCGATCATTGAGCTTGGGGCGTTCCACAGGTTCTCTGATTTAGACCAGTCCTTTATGGAACAGGTTGCTGAGGGAATAGCGATTGCCATAGATTCAGCACAGTCTCGTAACAAGATGTCTGCTTTGCTTATGAAGACTCAGCAGCAGGCAGAAGAGTTGGAGTCACAGCAAGAAGAACTGCGCCAGACCAATGAAGAGTTAGAAGGGCAGGCCAAAGCGCTTAAAAAGTCAGAAGAGGACCTACAGGCCCAGCAGGAAGAGCTTCAGCAGAGCAATGAGGAACTGGAGGAGCAGAGTGAGCTCCTTGAACAACAGAAACGAGATATTAACACGAAGAATCAGGATCTTGAAAATGCTAAGAAGCTTCTGGAGAAGAAGGCAATGGATTTGGAGACGGCCAGTAAATACAAGTCTGAATTTCTGGCAAACATGTCCCATGAACTAAGGACCCCTCTCAACAGTATCCTTTTGCTTTCAAATCTACTTTTTGAGAACAAAGATGGTCACCTCAGTGAGAAACAGGTAAACTTTGCGAAGACTATTAACTCATCTGGTGGAGAGCTTTTAACACTTATCAATGAGATACTCGATCTGTCAAAAGTAGAAGCAGGCAAGATGGACCTCAATATTGAGAGTACAAAGATAGAGTATATTACCACAAATATTAAGGAGATTTTTAGACCTGTTTCGGACAACAAGGGGATTCCCCTTAAGATAAATATCGCTAAAGGATTGCCGGATCGTATCTATACAGACCAGAAAAGGGTGGAGCAGGTTATTAGGAATCTTCTCACCAATGCCTTTAAATTTACAAAAGAAGGGTATGTGAGTCTGAAAGTCAGTCGCCCGGATCAAGGGGAAGATCTTTCAAACAGTGGCCTGATCCGTCATGAAACAATCGCCTTTTCTGTCGAAGATACAGGGGAGGGAATTCCACAAGAGAAACAGAAATTGATCTTTGAGGCCTTCCAACAGGCAGACGGAACCACAAGTAGAAAATATGGAGGCACAGGGCTCGGCCTTTCGATATCAAGAGAGCTTGCAAGGTTATTAAAAGGTGAGATACAGCTTAAAAGCATCGAAGGTGAAGGATCTACATTTAAACTTTTTATCCCTGAGAAGATGGAAGAAGACTTGGAAGTTCTTCCAGATTCGGTTGATAAAGATTCGATACCTGACGAAGCCAGCCAGCTTAAGGATAAACTAGTAGAAGAAGAAAAGATCGAAAAACCAGCAAAACAACAGCCAGCTCAAAGTAAACCTTCGATAATTGAACAGGACGAATTTATAAAAGATGATCGAAGAGATATCACCAAAGGTGATAAGGTCCTCTTGATTATCGAGGATGACAAAGAATTTGCAACCACATTGAGGGATATTTCGAGGGAGAGGGAATTCAAGGTTCTGATCGCAGAGAATGGAGAAACTGGAATCCATTTTGCGGATTATTATACACCGGATGCCATTGTCTTAGATGTCGGACTTCCAGGGATAGATGGATGGTCTGTGTTGTCAAGGCTTAAAGAAAATATGAAGACCAGACACATACCGGTTCATTTTTTGTCTGCATCTGATGAGAATTTCGATGCATTGAAAATGGGTGCAGTAGGTTTTATTACAAAACCTGTTGGTATGAAACAACTCGAAGAGGTTTACAGGAGGATTGAGAGTATCATTTCTAAAAAGGTTAAAAACCTGCTGATTGTTGAAGATAACGATGTTCAACGAGAGGCAATTGTTGAACTCATCAAAGATGAAGATCTTAATATCATTGAAGTATCTACTGGTAAAGATGCGTTTGAGCATCTTAAAACAGGAGATTGTGATTGTATGATTCTCGACCTCGGTCTTCCTGATATGTCTGGACTTGATCTGCTTTTGAAGATAAGAGATGATGAAAACATTGCTCATATACCGGTTATTGTCTACACTGCAAGGGAACTTACAAGGGAAGAAGAGACCCTTATCAACAAGCATGCAGAAAAGGTCGTTATTAAAGGGGCGAAATCTCCTGAAAGGCTTCTCGATGAGACCATGTTGTTTCTCCATCGTGTTGAGGCAGATCTTCCTGAGGAAAAGAGGAAGATTTTAAAGATGATCCATGACAAGGAGTCGATTTTAGAGAACAAGAAGATTCTTCTGGTTGATGATGATATGCGAAACGTTTTTGCACTTACAAGCATACTTGAAGAAAAGGGGATGGAAGTACTCGTTGGTAAAAACGGATTAGAAGCGATCGAATGTCTTAATAAAAACCCCGATGTTGATCTGGTTCTTATGGATATTATGATGCCTGAAATGGATGGATACGAGGCGATGAGCGAAATTAGAAAAGATAAAAGATTTAAGGACCTTCCAATAATTACTCTTACTGCAAAGGCTATGAAAGGCGATCGGGCAAAGTGTATTGAATCAGGGGCAAATGACTATCTGGCCAAGCCTGTTGATACGACTAAACTTCTATCAATGATGCGGGTGTGGCTGTATTGAAAAGCGCTAATGCGAGAAAGTATGAGTAGGCCGTGAAGAAGATCGAAAATGAAAAGATAGAGATTGAACTGCTTTTACAGGCTATCCTATTGAAGTACGGTTATGATTTCAGAACCTATGCCAAGAGTTCTTTAAAGAGACGTATTATGCGAAGGCTTTCCCTCTCAGGTGTTAGAACAATCTCAGAACTACAGTATAGGATTATTTATGATTTGGATTTTTTTGAGACACTGCTCCTTGATCTTTCTATAAATGTAACGCAAATGTTTCGTGACCCCCTTTTTTACAAGGCGATAAGAGAGGATGTTGTCCCAGTATTAAGGGATCTGCAAGCCATAAAAGTCTGGCATGCCGGATGTGCTACAGGTGAGGAGGTCTATTCTATGGCCATCCTATTAAAGGAGGAAGGCCTATACGATAAGTCGAGGATCTATGCAACGGACTTTAATGAAAAGGTATTAAGGACATCGAAAGAAGGGATCTATCCGATTGAACGGATAAAAGACTATACTCGCAATTATATTCAATCCGGTGGACATTCGTCCTTTGCAGACTACTACAGTGCGAGGTATGATTTTGTTATAATGGACAGTTCCTTAAGAAAGAACGTTGTCTTTGCCGATCACAATCTCGTTACAGATGGTGTTTTTAGTGAGATGGACTTGATTGTTTGCAGGAATGTCCTTATATATTTTAACCGTGAGCTTCAAAATAGAGTATTCAAACTCTTTTCTGACAGCTTGAACGATGAGGGTTTTCTTTGTCTTGGCTCTAAGGAGACGGTACGGTACAGTGATTGTTCAGATAATTTCAAAACAGTATCGAAAGGTCAAAGAATCTATAGAAAAAGAATCATCAAGTATGAGGACCTTACATTAAAGGTAAAAAATACAGGTGAAAGATGAGGTATGAGACGATTGTTGTAGGAGCTTCAGCTGGTGGGATAGAAGCCCTCCGTATCGTTCTATCCTCTCTTCCTGCTGATTTCTCCATGGCAGTTGTTATTGTTTTGCATATTCAATCAACGATTGACGGCTTTCTTATCGATTATCTAAATAGTATTTGTGAAATTCCGGTAAAAGAGGCAGATGAGAAAGAGAAAATCATGCATGGTGTTGTCTATATAGCACCGCCAAATTATCATTTGCTCATTGAGGAAGATCGAACTTTTTCTTTGAGTATTGACGAGCATGTCAATTATGCAAGGCCCTCTATCGATGTCTTATTTGAGACTGCCGCTGAAGTATATAATGAAAGGCTGATAGGTATCGTATTAACAGGTGGAAATCGTGACGGAGCCTTTGGATTAAAAAGAATAGAGGAATCCGGTGGGTTTGCTGTTATCCAGGATCCTGAAACTGCCATAGCTGATTCCATGCCTCAATCAGCAATTGCTCAGTGCAAAACACCTCGTATTGTCAGGATTGAAGAGATTGGTCCGCTTTTAATTGCATTGAGTGGATCTTTTTCGGATTATACTTGTAAAGCATTGAGATGAGGAAAGAAAACATGGAAAATAGAGAAATCAAAGTCCTCCTTGTTGATGATAGAGATGAAAATCTAGTGGCCTTAGAAGCCCTAATGGAGGACCTTGATCTGAATATCTTCAAGGCAAGATCTGGGAATGAGGCTTTAGGGCTTATGCTTTCACATGAATTTGCCATTGTCCTTCTCGATGTGCAGATGCCTGAAATGGATGGGTTTGAAACTGCGGAGTTGATGAGAAAGAGTGAAAAAACAAAGAACATACCGATTATCTTTGTAACAGCAATAAGTAAAGAGCAGCAGCATATATTTAAAGGCTATGATAAAGGGGCTGTGGATTATCTTTGCAAGCCCATAGAGTCGCATATTCTTATGAGTAAGGTCCGAATTTTTATTGATTTGTATCGAAAGAAAAAAGGGCTGGAAAAGACTACAAATGAACTTAAAATAACGGTGCAAGAGCTTGAAAATAGCAACCAGAAGATAAAAGAGAAGCAACAAGAATTGCAGGAGAAGAACATACAGTTACATGAGGCGGTTCTGAAGGCAGAGCAGATGGCCCATGAGGCGAATGTCGCGAATCGGGCGAAGAGTGATTTTCTAGCCAATATAAGCCATGAACTTCGTACTCCTCTCAATGGGATTGTAGGTTTTGCAGAGTTGCTTTTTAATACGAAACTTACTGAAGAACAGACCCGATATGTAAGTGTGATAAACTTCAGTAGCGAAAATCTCTTATCTCTCATAAAAGATCTCCTCGATTATTCTAAGATTGAGTCAAGACAAATAGATATTGATAGTATTAATTTTGATTTAAGGGTTCTCGTTGAAGATGTGGTATATAATATTACTCCAATCGCTCAGAAAAAAGGGATTGAAACCATATGTATAGTTGAAAAGGATATGCATTATATGCTTCGGGGAGATCCAGGGCGACTTCGTCAGATCCTGATAAACTTAATTGGAAATGCGGTCAAATTTACCGATCAAGGAGATGTTACCGTTCAAGTAAGCAAGGCACATTCAGGTAAAGATAAGACCCAGATTGAAGGGGATGAAGACAACAGTACTGTTGAGGTTTTGTTCTCAGTGAAGGATACAGGAATTGGAATCCCTGAGGATAAGCTGGAAGCTATCTTTGAAAAGTTCACACAGGCAGATGGATCGATTACGAGAACTTATGGAGGAACAGGGCTGGGCCTCTCCATAAGCAAGCAGCTTGTAGAGATTATGGGTGGGCAGATAGACGTTGAGAGTACACCTGGCAAAGGTTCTCGATTTTGGTTTACCCTTCCTTTTGAAAAGAAAGAGATTATTGAGAAGACACCCCTGTCTGAGCAGCCTTACGATCTAGAAAATACCAGGATTATGATCGTTGATGACAATGCAACGAATCGTGAAGTTCTCTCAGAAACCCTAAAACTCATCGGTATTTGTCCGAAGATTTGCGAAAGTGGCATGGAAGCTCTGAAAGAAATGCGAGCTTTAGCACAAGAGGGCAAACCCTACGAACTGATACTTGTTGACATCCAAATGCCACAGATGGACGGAATGTCTTTAATTCGTTCTATAAAAGGAGATCCAGGGATAGCCGATTCAAGAATTATCGTACTTACATCAGTGGGAGATTTGGGCCATTCAAGATATATAAAGAAGCTCGGATGCGACGGATATCTTACAAAACCAATTAGTCAGCATGTATTATTTGATACTATAAAGGAGGTCCTTTCACGGGAGAAACAGGGGCTTGAAAGTGATGATACTACTTTGGTAACCATGCATAGTATTAAAGAGAAAAAATACAGGGATATTCGGATACTTATAGCAGAAGACAATGAGATCAACCTTGAACTCGTCGTTAATATACTTAAAAAAGAAGGGTATACAACATATACAGCAAAAGATGGAGAGAGGGCAATAAATGCTTATGAACGAATGCCTTTTGATCTTATATTAATGGATTTGCAAATGCCTGTCATAGATGGTTTTGAGGCAACAAAGAAGATACGGGAGATAGAAAAATCATCAGGCAAACACATTCCAATTATCGCGTTAACGGCTCAGGCTTCAGGGGGAGATCGGGAAGAGTGTCTTAACGCAGGGATGGATGGATATCTATCAAAGCCGATAAAACCGATATTAATGTTTGAAGAGATCGAGCGGTTGATAAAGGGAGGAGACATTTCTGGACAGGCTGAAGAAAAGGCAGAAGTAGCAGAAGAGAATCCAGAAGGTGATATTTTAAAAGATAAAAAAGAGGGGCGCCTTCCCATTGATATCAATGAAGCACTCGAAAGGATGATGGATGACCGTGAACTGCTCTATGAATTGCTGCTTGAGTTTTTATCGTTGTTGCCTGAACACATGAAGTCGATAAGAGATGCTTTGATGCAAAAAGATGCAGAGGCAATCCATAAAAAGGCGCATAATTTGAAAGGGTCTGCAGCAAATCTCAGTGCGAAGCGCATTGCTGAAGTAGCTAAGCGTTTAGAACAGATTGGCCGAAGTGAAGATTTGTCTGAGGCAGCGCAGACTCTAAGCGATTTAGAAGAAGAATGTGAGCATCTAAAGGATTATATATGCCAAATGGATATTCCCATTGATCAGCTGTCTTTAAATTGAAACAACCGATTAAAAGTATTTTCATATTTAATGAAAGGAAGAACTGGGCTATAAAAAAGGACAGATGCATAAACCGTATGTCCTCTGATTTCATTGGTAGGCACGGGCGGTTTCGAACCGCCGACTTCTACCGCGTCAAGGTAGCGCTCTCCCCCTGAGCTACGTGCCTAAAGAACGGAGTCAATTCTCTATTAACAATACTATTTTGTCAAGAAAATTGTTGCAAAAGTTAAACAAGAGATTTGCTTTTAAGTGAATATACTTACATTAATATGGATTTTCTAAATATTGTTGAGCATCTTTGTTATGCCAATATATTCTGAACTCGTTCCATCATAGTCGTATGTGGATTCCTCTCCTGTCATCGGGAGCAATTTGAGTTTGCCATGGAAGAATTCTGAAGTAATGTTTTCACACTCTTTTATGCTTAAATCTTTCTTAATAAAGTATTTGGAATACACGTTCTTATATCCCAAACTATGGGTGATCCTGAACAGTTCCATCTGCACTTTTGGATTCAGAGTTTTACGGAGATTGTAGGCAGTGTTTATCGTATTTACATTCATGAGATGTAGGTTTGCAGACATTATAGATGATAGTCTAAATCCTTGCCTGCCGTGTTTGTCTTTTATATTGGACACATTAAAATGAGTATCATTTATAAGCTTTAAAGGTCTCCTGCCTAACCGATCTAAATTTCCTTCGATGAATACAGCTGGAAAAATTATAGAACAGTGCTGTGTATAATCCTGAGCTAGAGTGATAAAATCTTCAATAAAATTCTTTGTTGTAAGCGGTGAGTCCGATGCAATAAATAATGCATGTTTCTTCTCTTTGTAGGCATTACTGGCCGCATATCCTTTGATCATATTACCTGCCAGAGAACTGTGCTTGACTCTCTTTGGCATGATTTTAAAGCATTCCATTGCGTGATGAGGGATCCTTGCGTTTTGATTTTCAATACGACATGGCTTTTCAACATTTCTGATAAGCTTACCGAGTCGTTGCTCAATGAGCATCTTATGGCCTACAATAACGATTTCGTCGATTAAGTTACTCGTAAAGAGCTTTTCAAGGGTAAATTGTATTATTGGTTTGATTATTTCAGCTCCATTCTCAACAATCCTGAATTCTCTCAATGGCTTGTAACCTGTCTCTACAAAAGTTTCTCCATAATTCTCTGCAACTATTCTGCTGTACTTCTTTACTGCTCGTTTGTTATTATATCCTGCCAATAGTATCGCACTGACCATAGTATCAATTACGGATTTGATTTTTTTAATGTTACTTCAATGGTTTGAAGGGAACGACTTGAATAGACCTCTTTGGTATAAGGTATATATCCTTCTTTTCTTATTTCTATTCTATGGGTACCGCTATCGAGTTTTATGTAACCAGGGTCTCCATCATAGCGATTTGCCTTACCCATAGAAACCCCATCAACAAAGACTTTGGCACTGTTGGGACTACATATGATCCGCAATGTCCCCTCATTGCCTACACCAAAAGTGCTCTCCTTTGGCGTACCGCACCCTGCAAGGAAGAGAGTTAAGATAAATGATAGTAAAAATACAGCATTGTTCATTATTAATCATGCCTTTCTGACAGGAAGATATGCCTGCCTTATCTATTGTAATGAATACGTCTGAAAGTTTATGAGTGACGAGTTACTTGAGTTTCACTATATCGTTTAAAGCGAATCCTGCGCCGGACTGAATGCTGGCTTTTGTTAAGTTGTTACCCACATACCCTGAAACGAGTAACTCCCCTTTCAATGATCCTTCCTCTGTGCCCAGTAAGACATGGGTCTGAGGATCGTATATCTCTTCACCCAGGGAATAAACTTTCAGGACGTCCCCGATCTTTAATCCTACATCCCTACCTGCGTTTATATATGCAGTTGTGCCGCTGACCTTTGCAATCCTTCCACTCCACTCTACAGAATGTAGCTGCTGGATGAGATTATCCATAAATTGAGTAATCGATGCCCTCAATGCATTTTGCCCCATGGTTTCATCATAACCACCACGCTGTCCATACCCCAACACCTCGGAGATCTTCTTTTCAAAAACCCCAGCACCAGAGTCAGCAAAGAGTATCTGTCCTGTCGTAGTATCTACGACTCTCACATCCACAATACATTCTGCCTTTTGCACTTTCTGTTTATAAACGCCGTAGTCTTTCCCTTCGGTCTTGATACCAAACTGAGATATTGAACCGGTTACTATAGCATTCAGTCCAAGCACCTTGCCTGCCTTTGCAGCAGTGTCAGGGTTAATACTACCTGATCGTCCTAAAGACTGCTCTTCGAGGATTTTATTTAATTGACCCCGTTCTATTATGATAAATGCCCCTGTTTTAAAGAGCTCGGTTGTTAAGATATCCGAGGCAGAAGACCCCAATCTTCCTTGCCCGTAAGTTGTCTTATTTGTAAAATCAACCACTCCTACCCTCTTTTTCGGACCTTTTGTAGTGATCTTATATGGAGATGGCTTTCCTTGATAAGGAGCCTTTGTTGTCGTAGGTCCTGAGGCACAGCCAAATACAAAGAGAAACAGAGTAATGGATAAAGTCATATACATTTTCTTGTTGATCATAAGACAAACCCCCCTCATATTGGATTTATAGTAACTGGTTAAGACTTCTCCTTTTTTAACCTTGTACAGAATCTCTCATTTCTGGATGAACACGAGCTCGTACTTTGAAAAATTCAATTAAAAAATCTTTATAATTCATTAAGGTGGTGAAACAATTACGATCCATAGAGTTCTGCAGAAATCTGTAGGGGTATTTGTCAATAAATCGACAGCCCCCCCTCCCCCCCAAAAAAAGACATTGTATTAAAAACTATGGCCCAAAACAAGAACCTTTTTTATCTTGGACATATTTAGGCCCATTGGGTAGTGTAGAGAGTGTACTATTGATAACTTTATCGACGTATGGCTCGTATCTTTTAAGTAAAATAAATGCCAGGTTGCTCTTCATCTGCTCTTCATCTGCTCCAAATCTCTTCTCAGAAATACTACGTTTTGATTCCCAGAATTGTTCCCCTGTCTTTGCATCTATGAGTTGAAATCTTGCTCCTACATTAATAGAGGAATAGACTACCAGATATTTAGTGTTCCAAGATGTTACAGTACTGTATAATAAAGCATCTACATTGAGACAGTTTCCGATCTCTTGGGGTGTAAGAGCCCAAAGCTGCCCGGCCTCTTTGATACCCTTTTGTGCAAGTATATGATCAATCCCTGTTGTTGGAGGAGAAACATATCCTTTGCTGAGTATGGTATTAAAGATCTTTGGCCTGAATGCCTTTGGTCCATCTAGGTCTACAGTCTCGTTTTGTACTGGCAATACAGCAATGGATAAGGGTATTCTCGATTGATAATCCGGAACTAGGGTATGAGGGGTCTTGGGCAGACAGCCACTTAAGAGGAAGAAAACGACTAGAAGATAAAGCATATAGCCTGTGTATTTCAAGCCTATCTCCTTTTAGTGAATGTTAGGGGTTTTTTGGATAAAGAGTGATATCAATAGAGTTCTGGGTAAGTGCGTCGACATCTATTGAAAAACTCTGAAAATCCTTTTTTGTTAACTCTTGTGCAAGGGATTGTGCATCCCCTTTTATATCGATATCGATTTTTGCAATCCCCGCCATAATACTCCTTTGATAGACCCCCTTAATCCCTCGGATTTCTTCTTTTATTGTATTTTTTAGTGCAATAAAGTCATGATAACTGGAGATTCCACTTATGGTCATCTGAACCAATGTGGTTCCTGTAAGCTCTTTTTCCCATGTACCTATTATTTGGTCCATTAGCTTAGTGGCCAGATCGGATGCCCCTTTCTTTAGGGCATTGGAGCCTGCAATGAATTCATTTATATGGGCAGCTATTCCCTTGGTGTTTTCAGAAGCGATAATTGCCCCATTATCAGTACGGATAGCCCTTGCCGAGATATTTGCCTCACATGATTTCATAGATGTATCTAGTGTTTTTTCCGTACGTTTTGCCATTGCCTTTCCTATGATTACTACTTCAGCATCGTATTGTTCTCCGATATATATTGCCATTGAATCATCCAGATTCGCAACCTGGTATGACTTGTCTATCTTTATGTCTTTTGCCTTGGCTCCATGATCAACGATCTTGAAACCCCTCTCTTTGAATATTTCAATGAGAGTAGTTTCAGTAATCGACAGGTTTGCTGGAGAGGTATGATAATCCCACCAAAAACTGAAGTGCTCCTGGCCGATATTCTGCTCGGCTATCATTACTATAACCCTTGGTTTATACTTTCTTGCCATTAATAGTCCGATTGTAGACAGGTCATCCTTTAAGCTACCCAGAACAACGGTTGCTTCAATATTCACCTTATAAATATCTTCAATTAAGGATTCCGAAATAATCTTGTAGTTCTGAATGTACCCCTCTGATTTCGCATATATGCGTTCACTTAAAAGGGTATGGCTTTCAACGATCGTCTCAGAAGACACAAAGGTACCGACAGCCTGTACTACAGCCTTTCTCAAGGCATCGTCTAGTGCCTTGCCTCTGGCGATAGTCTTGTTGTCATCCACTACTGCTCCAATACCAACTACATTTACAGGATAGAGTTGTACTGGTTTCATCGCTAAGGAATAAGAGATCGTGGAGAAAATTACCAGAAAACAGATAAAAATCAATTTGGTCGATTTTGTATTCATACTTGTGCCCTTCATAAGATTCATTTTAGGGGGGTACTCTCTCCTTCACTCATGCATACTTTTATCAGTTTCTTAGTGTTTTCTTATCAATTATTGATCGATGAATGAGAAAGCTATTATCAGGCATTATGAACGATCAAATTCTAATGCTTGTACTTTATGGGTGTTTCAGTGAGTTAAGGAAGTCAGGTGGAAATATACGTGTTTTATACGGATTAGAATTTGCTTGCCTCTTGATGACTCTTTTCAAAAAGTTACACTTTTTCGTCTTTTCTATAATAGAATCGATCAATTATTGTCAATAAAAAAACATTATGGAATCAAAAGCTAAAGGATTCTAATGAATGAGCCAGTTTTCTGTCTATTTCGGCTTCAATGATTACCTCTTCTCCAACATAATCTTTCCTCGTTATCCTGCCATTTTTATGGATTGTAGAGATTAGGCTGCCTGAATTGGCAGGAAATCTGAGCCTCACTTTCTTTTGCTTAACAGGGATAAGCCCTTCGATCTTATAAAGGAGATCATCGATACCTTCCCCAGTTCGCGCTGATATCGCAACACAATTATCCAGAGACCTTTTCCAGTAAGAGGTTATGTTGTTGCTTTTGAGTGTGTCGATCTTATTTAAAAGATGAATCACTGGTTTATGAGATACCCTTATATATTTCAAGACGTTGTTTACTGATTGTATTTGTTCATCAACGTCAGGGGAAGTAACATCGATTACATGGAGGAGGATATCGGATTCATCCACTTCTTCAAATGTCGCTTTGAATGCAGCGATAAGCTGATGGGGGAGCTTGTTTATAAATCCAACTGTATCAGAAACGAGGATTTTTCTGTTACTCGGTAGTTTTATCTTTCGAATTGTCGGGTCCAGGGTGGCAAATAGCCTGTCTTCTATGAGAACCCCGGCACTCGAAAGGCGATTTAAGAGGGTTGACTTTCCTGCATTCGTATAACCTATTATAGAGATTGTGGAACAAGCAATATGGGTTCTCCTTTTTCTATGGAGTTTTCTTACCTTTTTGACCTTTTCTAGTTCTTTTTTGATCTTTGTAATTCGGTCTCTGACCTTTCTTCGGTCAACCTCTAATTGAGTTTCTCCTGGCCCTCTGGTCCCTATCCCTCCGCCAAGGCGAGACAGGGAGCCTCCTTTTCCCACAAGACGGGGTAATATATAGTTGAGTTGGGCAAGTTCAACCTGGAGTTTTCCTTCTTTTGATCTTGCCCTTTGGGCAAAAATATCCAGTATTAAGCTTGTCCTGTCTATTACCTTAACACCAAGCTCCCTTTCTAAATTTCGTTGTTGAACGGGTGTTAGGTCATTGTCAAAGATAATAAGATCTGCATTTTGTAAGTGCAAAGTATTTTCTATCTCTTCCAATTTCCCTTTGCCGATAAAAAAAGAAGGGTTTATCTGTTTTGAGACTTGTATTGTCTTGTATAATACCGATGCACCAGCAGCCTCTGCAAGTTTAACCAACTCATTCAGGGAGGTTTCAGCTCTCCCTTTTCGTTCTGTTTGCCCTTTAACACTGATTAAGATGGCCTTTTCTTTGGACGTATTTGTATTATTCTTTTTTTTTATAGAGTTTGTTTTCAGTTGATTCTTCCTTTTCTGAATCTGGACTTTTCGTTTTACTCTCTTTTTTCAAATGCTTGGCACAGTACTTTATCTATTTTAGTACTAAAAGAACCAATTAAAAGACTCTCTTTACCCCTCGAAAAACTCCTTTGTCTTTTGCAATATGGTTTGATAATCATTTGGGAGTGTATACCAATTGATCTCCGGATCAGCGCGAAACCATGTCATCTGGCGTTTGGCATACCTCTTCGTATCCTGTTTCATCTGCAAAATAGCATCGTCTAATAAGGAGTCTCCCAATAGATGATTAATGATCTGTTTGTATCCCAATCCTTTCATTGAGTTCAAGTCCCTTGTATATCCCATATCCAATAAAGACTCGACTTCATCCACAATGCCATTGGTAATCATATTATCTATCCTGTCTTCTATCTTTGAGTAAAGCTGTTGACGATCTGAATGAATTCCAATCTTGAGAGTCTCAAACGGCGAGTCTTTGAATCTGTGTTCTTCTCGTTGTTTGGATATTGGTCTTTTGGTTAAATAACAAACCTCTAGTGCCCGTATTATTCTAAAGAAGTCATTCGGATGAACTGTAGAAGCAGTAGCCGGATCTACATTTTCTAATTCCCTGTGAAGGTATGAACTACCCCCTTTTATAGTCTTTTCCCACAAGGCCTGTCTAAGTGATGCATTGGCTTCTGGGCTTTTGAACAGACCATTGGTGAAGGCTTTGATATATAGTCCTGTACCACCTGCGACTATAGCGGTTTTACCTTCCTCATTTATGGAAGATACTGCCTGTCTTGCTCTTTTTTTAAATAATGCTGCGCTGAATGACTCATCCGGGTACATAATATCTATTATATGATGCTTTACCCTTTTTTGTTCATCAAGTGTTGGTTTGGCTGTCCCAATGTCCATATACTTATAGATTTGCATAGAATCAGCACTTATGATTTCTGCATTCATCTCAATAGCCAATTCTAAAGCTAATTGGGTCTTGCCTATAGCTGTGGAGCCTACAATTACCAGTACTTTGGTTTTTCCCATCCGATTCTACGACAGAACTTTGTTCAAAGGATACTCTATTATCCCTTCTGCACCGAATTCTTGGAGTTTTGGTATTAATTCGCGGACAATATTTTTATCGACAATAACTTCCATGGAATACCATTTTTGATTGTATAGTTTTGCTATAGTTGGGGATTTTAAGCTGGGGAGTATATTAATTATCATCTTCATGTCTTTTTCAGCCACATTCATCTTGAGACCAACCTTATTCTCTGCTTGTAAGGCACTGTTAAGCAGAACCTTTATTTGCTCGATCTTGCCCTGTTTCCAGGGGTCTTGCCATGAATTTTTATTGGTTATCAGCTGGGTATTGGATTTCATCAGCTCATGGACAATACGAAGGCCATGGGCCTTGATTGTACTTCCTGTTTCGGTAACCTCGACAATAGCATCGACTAATTTCTCTACCACCTTCGCCTCAGTAGCTCCCCATGAGAATTCAACTTCTACGTTTATATTTCTCTTCGCAAAGTACCTTTTGGTGAAATTTACAAGCTCTGTTGATATTCTTTTGCCTTCCAAATCATCTAATTTTTTAATCGGGGAATCTTCTAATACAACTAAAACCCATTTTGTCGGCCTTTGTGATACTTTTGAATAGATCAAATCTTGAAGGACATGCACATCGGACTGATTTTCAATAATCCAGTCTTTTCCAGTCAAACCCACATCAAGGGTTCCATCTTCTACATAGCGGGACATCTCCTGGGCTCTAATAAGAGAGCATTCAATCTCTTCATCGTTGATTTCTGGAAAGTAGCTCCGTGAATTAACTGATATTTTCCACCCAGCCTTTTTAAACAGATCGATTGTAGCCTTTTCTAAGCTTCCTTTCGGTATCCCTAATTTTAAAGTGTACATTCTTTATCGTTCCTCCTCCATTTAACAATCATATCGTTTGTACAGTGTTTGTCAAGCTCGATTTTTAATATGCCGAATCATATACGCGCTATGAAATAGAAAGCTGTTGTCAAGGTTCAACGGCGGTCGTATTCCTTCTTAGTTCCGTTTTATCCGGTTCAGGTGGTGGTAATATCGAAAGATTATTAACCTACTAAAAAAGGCAAGCATTTGTTATATATGCCTGCCTTCTTTATTTATCTATATAATTTGGTTATTTACCCTACCCTATTTTACTGCTCCTTTTAAGTTTTTGCCTGCCTTAAATTTAGCTACCTTAGTGGCTGGGATACTTATATCTTTCCCGGTTTGGGGATTTCTGCCTTTTCTTTCTTTTCTTTCGACTACAGAAAATGTACCAAAACCAGTTAGAGTTATTTTTCCACCTTTTTTTAATGTATTGGTGACATTATTAGTAAGTGAATTTAAAGCCTTTTCAGCACTTGCTTTGCTGATCTTAGCGTCTTTCGCTATCTTGGTTACCAATTCTGCTTTTGTCACTGTCTGACTCTCCTTTCTTTCAATTAATGTTTAAATAAACTTACTTAACTCGAACTGTTTCTCTTTAGAATTGTATTCCAAAGACGGTAAAATTTTTATCCCCTCCCTTCACAAAAATGTTATTAAAAATGTTACTCTTGTAGGAATGGAATGCCTTTATAAATACAGAACCACTTCTACAATAAGCAAAAGTATTATCTAGTCATATTTTTTGAAACAGGCTATTTTCGCTAGAGCTTAACCTACACGAGTTTCTGCCCGTATAGCACGGGAAAACTTGATTTGTCAAGGAAAAAATACATTATTATGAAAAAATTCTTAATTATTCTTAAGTTGCAGAAAATATAATAAAGACTTGACAACCCTTTATGGATTATCATATTAAAAGATATAAATATTTTTTTGTAAATTTCCCTTTTGACAAATAGAATGAAAGATTTAGTCGATACATTTCAAAGGAAAATCAACTACTTAAGGATATCGATCACTGATCGATGCAATCTTAGATGTGTTTATTGCATGCCAATAGAGGGCGTCCCTAAAATCACTCATGATGAAATTCTCCGGTATGAAGAAATTCTTAAGGTTGTAGAAGCAGCTGTTAAGAAAGGAATACAAAAGATCAGAATTACCGGGGGTGAGCCGCTGGTTCGAAAAGGTGTGATACACTTCATCCATAGCCTATCAAATATCCCTTCTGTTCAGGATCTTAGCCTTACGACAAATGGCATATTGCTTAAAGATTACGCAACCGATTTATACAAAGCTGGGCTTTGCCGAATAAACGTGAGTATAGACTCTCTCAATAGGAAGAGATTCCATAGGATCACAAGGGGTGGAGAGCTTGGCAAGGTTTGGGAAGGGGTAAAGAAAGCAACAGAGGCAGGGATCTCTCCCATTAAGATAAATACAGTTATCATTCGTGGTATTAATGATGATGAGATTATCGATTTTGCAAAGCTTTCAATACACAATCCATTTCATGTCAGGTTTATTGAATTTATGCCAGTTGGATCCAATAGTATATGGAGTAAAAAGAGATACGTATCATCTGGTGAGATTAAAGATAAGATAGAGGACTTTAAGGAGCTTCATCCTATTAGTAGAAGCGAGAGGGAAGGGCCTGCTAGAATGTTTAAGTTCAAAGGAACATCAGGAAAGATCGGTTTTATTAGCCCCTTTAGTGACCATTTTTGTTCTTCTTGTAATAGACTGAGGTTGACAGTTGATGGTAAGCTCAGAACATGTCTTTTTTCTGACAATGAAGTAGACTTAAGATATTGTCTTAGAAAAGGAACAAATAACTCTGAGCTAGAAAGACTTATTGATTTTGCCATCTCAAATAAACCTGAGAGGCATAAATTGCAGGAAAATACATTCAGAAAATGTTCCAGAAATATGTCAGAAATTGGAGGATAACCGTTCGTTGCCATTTAAGAAATGAACAATTTTTCCCAATATCTGGGTCTGTCCTACGCAATTCTTGTCCTGTGGGATCCCACAGGACAAGAATGTTTTTCTCGATGGACACTAGTTATATCTTCGTCTCTTTATCCCTCCAGTATCTCTCTTTAAGTGGTCTCCTTAGAATCTTGCCCGTAGGAGTCTTGGGCATATTTGATGCTGATATGAAATCCACAGATTTGGGTTTTTTATATCCAGCGATCTTGCCTTCACAGAATTTGATAATCTCCTCTTCAGTTGCTTGCTCACCTTCCTTCAGGACGATAATTGCCTTTACTGCCTCCCCCCATTTTTCATCAGGAATACCTATTACGACAATCTCGTGGACTTTCGGATGTTTAGATAATACCTCTTCCAACTCAGTTGGATAGATATTTTCTCCACCACTTATTATCATGTCTTGCTTTCTGTCTATAAGATAGATATAACCTTCCTCATCCATCTTCGCCATATCCCCAACGGAAAGCCACTCTCCAATGAAAGCATCCCTGGTCTTTTCTGGGTTATTGTAATACTCTTCCATCTGTGTAGGTCCTTTTGAATAGAGTTCACCAACTTCGCCTGTGGAGACCTCTTCTCCATTGCCGTTAAGGAGCTTTACCTCTTGAGCAAAATATGGTTTACCTATACTCCGTATTTTCCGGAGTTGATCCTCTGGAGGAAGGCTGGTAACGGCCCCTGTTTCCGTTGCCCCGTATCCTTCATAAAGCTTGCTGCGTTTAAAGAAACTACAGAGTTCTTCTTTTGTCTTGGTAAGAAGAGGGGCGGATGAGGAGACGAGCCATCGCATGGATGACACATCGAATCTGTCTTTATCACGAAGGCTGAGTATAAGGTTTGACATTGTAGGAACCATATTTGTACAAGTAATCTTTTCTTTTTGGATTATCTCCAATATCTCTTTTGGATTGAATCCTCCGGAAGGGTAGATATAGATCGCTCCTCCTATGAAGAGCAAAAGGTTGGAATGCCATACAGAGTTTGAATGGAACAAGGGCATTATGAGCAGATACGTATCGTCAGGTATGACTCCCCTGCCGATTAAATGTGATATCACAATATTGTAAATAGACTGATGAGGCATTACCGCTCCCTTGGGGAATCCTGTGGTTCCTGAAGTGTAACCGATAAAATAGGGATCCGTCTCTTCAATATGAACATCAGGTTCCGTATCAGAGGAACGGGTTATAAGACCTTCATAACTAACAGCATAATCAGGAATACGATTTCCTATAACAATATAGTTCTTCTGTGGAATCATCTCGAGATTAGCACGTATGGGATCTATCCTATCGATAAAGTCCTCACTCATTATCAAGGCCTTCGAATCTGAGTTATTGAGGATATACTCAATCTCAGGGCTGGCAAGACGGAAATTTATAGGGACGGATACTATGCCAGCTTTGGCCATACCGTAGTATATTTCTATAAATTCACTACAGTTATAAAGGAGTATACCAATCTTGTCCCCTTTCTTCAAACCCATAGTGGTTATCCCATTGGCAATTTTATTTGCTCTTAAATCCAGTTCTTTATACGTTAGCCTTTTGTCTTTTTCGATGACTGCTGTCTTTTTAGGGTATTTATTAATACTCAACTTGATTCCCCTGTGTACCAATAATCCTACTCTCATATTGCCCTCCCTGTCGAAAGTTTAGGGGGATGTTGCCCAAATACAATTTTCCTTATCCAAAAGCTTTTTTACAGGTCTATAGTCCGCTCAAGAGCATTTCAAAACTCAACCTTCGATGCTTATGATATTATTGATCTTCAAGCTGATTTTATCCTGAAAAACAAAGGTTTTAGACGTATGAGCAAACCCACTTTTTATAGTCGCTTCATTGAGTTTTTAAAACAACTAAAGATTTAACTACTCTTCTTTAGTTAGTATTATCTAATATTAACAACTGAATGGTGATTTTATTGCAACAGCTGTTTCAGGCTCAGTTAAGCAGACAGCAGACGTATTATAAAATTTGGCTGGCGGTGAAACTGGATGATAGTCTTCTATTTTTATTAATCACTAAAACGAGACTCAAGATAAACATATTTCTTTATCCTATTATACTGAACTTTACGGATCCCTTTAACCTCCAAGAGCTCATCCAAGGAAGAAAATCCGCCTTTTTTATCTCGGTACTCGACAATTTTTGAGGCTGTCTTTGGCCCTATTTTCGGGATTGCAATAAGCTCTTCTATATATGCCGTATTTATATCTATAGGGATTGAGAGGATAATCAATTTATGTGGGTCCATCTTTCCCAGGCTTGCTGACCATGTATTTTCTGAGACCTTTTGGACTGTAAGTTTTTCCCCTCTCTTTATAACATTGTATTGAGCAGGTTCTTCAATGATCAAATCGACATTGAGCCCGCCTGCCATTTTGATTGCATCATAGACAGTGATCCGTCCATCGAAAGAGTAGATACCAGGGTTCCTTACTTCACCTAGGACTTCAATATAATTTTTAACTTCCTCCTTATTGATTATCAGGTTGCCATCTGATCCAATGTTGATCTGTTTGTGAATAAGAGATGATATAATCAAGAGCACAGTTAAAAAGATGAGTATCAGTTGTCGATCTTTTGAAAGGTATTTCATAGACATAGATCAGCTATCATCATGGTCTTTTAATAGCTTATAGTCTATACTGTCTACAAGTGCTTGCCAACTGGCTTCTATGATATCGTGGGAAACTCCTACGGTTCCCCATTTATCTTTTTTATCACCCGACTCTATGAGTACTCGAACTCTGGCCTTAGTTCCTTCTCCAGTAGAGAGGACTCTTACCTTATAATCTATCAGTTCCATCTCTTTAAGCTCTGGATAAAATTTTTCTAAGGCCTTTCGCAGGGCGTTGTCTAGGGCGTTCACAGGGCCATTTCCTACAGCAGCTGTATGCTCGATTTTTCCTCTCACTTTAACCATGATCGTGGCTTCTGATTGAGGAGGGGAATTCTCTTTTTCCTTCTGGTCAATCACTCGAAAGCCGATCAAATCAAAGTATTTCTTTTTGTTTTTCAGGGCGTTCATCATTAGAATTTCAAAAGACGCTTCAGCGCCTTCGAACTGATATCCCTGATTTTCCAACTCCTTCATATTCTTTAGTATATTGATGGTTGCAGGATGAGTGTCATCAAGATCGATATTAAATTCAGCGGCCTTGGATATAATATTGCTTTTGCCCGAAAGGTCTGAGATTAAAATACGTTGTTTACTCCCTACCAACTCTGGTTTTATATGCTCATAAGTCTTTGGGTTTCTCTTGACAGCACTCACATGTATTCCTCCTTTATGTGCAAATGCCGAATCCCCTACATATGGTTGGTGTTTGTTGGGCCTGAGATTAGCTAGTTCATTAACAAACCTGGATAGCTCTCTAAGTCTTTTCATATGTTCGCTGGATATGCAATCAATGTTTAACTTTAATTTTAAGTTTGGAATTACTGAGCAGAGGTTGGCATTTCCGCATCGTTCTCCATAACCGTTGATTGTACCCTGTATCTGTTTAACTCCGGATTTAACTGCAATTATAGCATTGGCTACTGCCATTTCAGAGTCATTATGGGTATGGATCCCAAGAGGGACTTTAATGGACTTTCGTACTTCTTCGATAATTTCCTGAATTTCAAAGGGCATGGAGCCACCATTTGTATCACAGAGAATGATACAGTCCACCCCTGTATCCTGTGCGGATTGAAGGGTCATCAATGAATATTTCGGGTTCGCTTTAAAACCATCGAAGAAATGTTCTGCGTCAAAAAAAACCTCTTGTACTTCTGACTTTAGAAATGTAAGCGAATTGTGGATAATCTCGAGATTCTCATTTAAGGAAATCTTCAAGGCGTCTGTAACATGTAAATCCCAGGACTTACCAACGATAGCAACTGTGAGGGTTTTGGAATGAATGAGTGCTTGGATGTTTTTATCATTTTCCGGAGGTATACCTGCCCTGGTAGTTCTGCCAAAGGCAACGATCTTTGAACTTTGCAGATCTATCCGTTGAATTTCTTTAAAGAATTGCATATCTTTTGGGTTTGAACCTGGCCATCCTCCCTCAATGTAGTGGAACCCCATCTCATCCATTCTCTGAGCAATCTTAATCTTATCCGTTACAGAAAAGTTTATATCTTCAGCCTGGATTCCATCCCTGAGAGTCGTATCATATATCTTGACAAGCCTCGTCTTTGAGGTCATTATTCATCTCCTAAACAAAAGATGTCATGCAAAACCCTCACAGCCAGCTCTGTGTACTTCGATTCAATAACACATGAAATCTTGATCTCTGAGGTACTGATCATCATGATATTTATTCCTTCATTAGCAAGGGCTGTAAACATCGCTGAAGCAACACCAGAATGACTCCGCATGCCCGCTCCAACAATAGAAACTTTGGCTATATTCGGATCGGCCAAAGCCTCTTTTGCATTAATTTCTTTGGCCGTAATCCGAACCAGTTCAAGTGCCTTTTTATAGTCGGCCTTGGGAACAGTAAAGGTGAGGTCTGTGAGGCCGTCCGCACTTACATTCTGAATGATCATATCAACGATGATATTGGCATTAGAAATAGGGGTAAACAACTTAGATGCTATGCCAGGTCTGTCAGGTACTTTTGTAACTGTAATTTTAGCCTCATCTTTGTTATAGGTTACACCTGAAACGATAACGCTTTCCATTTCTTTATCCTCCCTGGTTACAATAGTGCCTGTTCTCTCACTGAAAGTGGATCGAACATGAACTGGAATATGGTATTTTTTAGCAAACTCAACAGACCTGGTTTGAAGAACCTTAGCTCCAAGGCTGGCCATCTCCAGCATTTCATCATAAGATATCCTGTTGAGTTTCCTGGCCTCTGGACAGATATTTGGATCCGCAGTAAAAACTCCTTCTACATCTGTATAAATCTCACAAATATCAGCCTTTATAGCAGTTGCAATTGCAACTGCACTCGTATCTGCCCCCCCTCTGCCTAGGGTTGTTATATTGCCTTTATCGTCAACACCCTGGAATCCTGCAATAACAACGACCTTTCGATCTTTGAGGTCTCTTGTTATCCATTTTGAATCAACATCTAAAATCCTTGCCTTTCCGAATGCATTATCAGTTCGTATCTTCACCTGATGCGCGAGATAGGATATGCTTTTTATGCTCAAAGACTTTAATGCCATCGCTAAAAGAGCACAACTGACCTGTTCTCCTGTGGATGCCAGTACATCCTGTTCCCTGTCGTCAGGTTGTGTTGTTATTTCCTTCGAAAGGTTCAAAAGCCTATCGGTCTCCCCAGCCATAGCAGATACGACTACAATCACTCCATTCCCTTTTTGATGAGTCTCTTTCACTCGGTTCGCGACTGCCTTGATTTTTTCTATGCTTCCTAAGGAGGTTCCGCCGTATTTTTGGACTACTAATGCCATCTGAAATTCCCCTTTTCAATATTCGAGGAATAAAACTGAATAAATATTCCCTTTTTAACCCAATAAATAGGATATCGGATTTAGATTGTCAAGAACAAAAACTCGACAGAAAGGGATTTTTTCTTTTTGTGAAATTGTAGAAAATTCTTGACAATTGTATAATACTGTGTTAAGTCTAGCTATGAATGAGCGCTCACTCACCGCATTGGTTGACAGAGTTTGTTTATACTCCGAGATCTTCGAAAATTGCCCCATTTTATTGAATAAAGCCTTATTAAAAGGAATTCAATTCGCGTTTCAAGGATAAGAACTTATGGTTGCTTTGGAATTGCGCAAAAGGGGCCCTTTTCAAATGTCTTCATAAAAGAGTGAAAAATTTTATTAAAAGTTGTGTTTTTATATTGGTTCGATAAAGGGATATCGTCAGTATTTAGATACGCTTACGAAAGAAGGGGTTTTACCTATGGGGTTTACGATAGCAGTAGCAGGAAAGGGGGGGATAGGTAAAACAACTTTGACAGGGTTAATAATAAAGAACCTTAGAAGAAGAGGCAAAGTTCCCATATTGGCTGTCGATGCGGATTCCAATGTAAACTTAGCTGAGACGATAGGGCTCGAAGGGGTAAAGACAGTTGGGGCAGTGAGAGAAAACTTTTCCTCTGATTTTTCCAAAATACCTCATGGGATGAATAAAGACACCTTTCTTGAACTAAAACTCAACCAGGCAATGGTAGAAGGTAAGGATGTGGATATTCTGGCTATGGGTAGGGGCGAGGGGCCGGGGTGTTATTGCCCTGTAAACAATATGCTGAGAAGGTTTTTAGATGTCCTTACTGATAACTATCCTTTTGTTGTAATCGACAACGAAGCAGGGATGGAACACCTTAGCAGACGTATATTGCAGGCAATAGACGTATTGTTAATCGTTTCAGATCCTACTCCAAAAGGGATCAGGACAGCAGGAAGGATCAAAGACCTTGTAAAGGACCTTCAACTATCAATAAAAGACTCTTATCTTGTTATCAATAGAATTCAAGGGGAATTGGAGACTGCCATTCAGGTTGAGATGGAAAAAAAAGGCTTCGATTCATTTTACAGGATTCCAATGGACAGTTTGATCAGCGAATACGATCTTGCACAGAAACCCTTGACAGATCTGCCTGAGGAATCTATTGCAGTGAATGCAGTTGATACAATACTGTCTAAAATACTTTAGTAATTGTTTTTTATTGAAAACTGAGAGATTCATTAATTGAACTAATGTAAAAATCAACTTGGGGAGGGGAGAAGATGACGGCAAAGATAATTAGTGGGACGGAGATAGCCAAACAGATTAGAGAAGAGTTGAAAAAAGAGGTAGAACAGTTAAAGGATAAACACAATGTAGTGCCTGGGTTGGTTACCATATTAGTAGGAGAGAACCCTGCATCAATAAGCTATGTTACTGGTAAACAGAAGACAGCAAAGGAATTAGGGTTCAATTCGATACAGGACAACCAGCCGGAAGATATTTCGGAAGAGAAGTTACTCGAATTGATTGACCAGTACAATAAAGATCCTAAGATTCATGGTATCCTTGTGCAGTTACCATTGCCCAAACAGATCAATGAAACAAAGGTGCTCTATGCAATAGATCCGGCGAAGGACGTGGATGGGTTTCATCCGGTCAACCTAGGCAAATTGATGATAGGAGAGGCAGATTACTTGCCATGTACACCTGCTGGAGTACAACAATTATTGATCAGAAGTGGTGCTGAGACCAGTGGTGCAGAAGTAGTGGTAGTTGGGAGGAGTAATATTGTAGGTAAACCAGTGACCAATATTTTATTACAAAAGCAAAAAGGGGCAAATGCAACAGTGACCATATGTCATACAGGTACAAAAGATATCGCTTCCCATACTAGACGAGCTGATATCCTGATCGTTGCAGCTGGAAAGCCAAAAGCAATAACAGAAGATATGGTAAAAGAGGGCTCGATAGTTATCGATGTTGGGGTGAATCGTATTGGAAAGACGGAGTCAGGAAAGGCGAAGCTCTGTGGTGATGTAGACTTTGATGCAATAAAAGAGAAAGCCAGTGCGATTACACCTGTGCCCGGCGGAGTTGGGCCAATGACAATTACTATGCTGATGATGAATACGGTAAAATCTGCAAAAGTGCACGCAGGGTTGAATTAGGGGGGCTTTAATCTAATGAAAGAGGGAGGTAGATAATTAATGGCCTTTAAAGTGACAAAAACACAATATACAGGAAATATAAAGGAAGTAATTATTGGGGAAGGTGATAATACAATAAAAGTCGGAGGAGAGACTTCATTTCCTTTCTATTTATTTGAAGGTGAGATGCCGAATCCTCCCAAAGTTGCTATGGAAATATGGGATATGGAGCCTGAGGAGTGGCCTGAGGCGGTTCAAGAGCCCTTCAAGGATGTCTTGAAGGATCCGGTTGCATGGGCAAAGAAATGCGTGGACGAATACAAGGCCGATATGGTAGTGGTCCAGCTGAAGAGTATCGATCCCAACGGGTTAAATAAAGGCCCGGATGAGGCCTCAGCTACGGTAAAAAAGGTGTGTGATGCTGTTTCTGTCCCTGTTATCGTATGGGGATGTGGTGATAAAGAAAAAGATGCTGAGGTGTTGAAAGCCGTTGCCCAGGAGAATGAGGGGAAAAACATACTGATAGGACCCGTAGAAGAGGCGACCTATAAACAGATTGGTGCTAGCGCATTGGGATTTAAACAATCGGTTATTGCATCGAGCCCAATAGATATTAACCTCGCCAAACAGCTCAATGTCCTTCTCGACAACCTAGGTGTAAGTGCAGAAAAGATTATTATTGATCCTACCACAGGAGGCTTAGGGTATGGGCTAGAGTATTCCTATTCTGTGATGGAAAGAATCCGGATGGCTGCATTGACCCAGGAAGATGAAAAGTTACAGAGTCCTCTCATAAACAATCTTGGCAATGAGATATGGAAATGCAAAGAAGCAAAGCTGAGTTTTGATGAGTCACCAACACTGGGAGACCCCGCAAAAAGGGGGATTATGATGGAGAGTGTCGGCGCTGTTTCTTATCTCATGGCAGGTTCGGACATTCTCGTTATGAGGCATCCGGAAAGCGTCAAGTTGATCAGGGAATTTATCGGTCTCTTAATTACTGGTGATCTTTCTGTTAGTCCTGATAAACTGGCGGCTAAACTCAACGGTATCAATGTCAAACCAGAGGGTAACTATCCAAAGATAGAGAAAATAGCAGTAAAAATAGAGCCGAAAGAGGAGAAGAAAAAAGCGGCACCGAAAGCACCTCCTAAAGTAGCTGAAAAGCCAAAGGTGAAAGAAGAGAAGAAGGCCGCTGAAGTTCCTAAGGCTGGTAAGGAAGACAAGGTCGAGGCAAAGGCAAAAGAAGAGGCTGAAGCAAAGGCCAAGGCAAAGGCAAAAGAAGAGGCTGAAGCAAAGGCCAAGGCAAAGGCAAAAGAAGAGGCTGAAGCAAAGGCCAAG
>JAXHVA010000044.1:0-37654 GCA_034189035.1 Thermodesulfobacteriota bacterium | reverse complement strand
GTCTTGAACGATGTAGGCGTTGCTAACTGCTTGTTTTTTAATTCATTATTGTTGTATTGACTAGAACAGGATTTCGGCGAACTATTCATTCAGTAGCGGTGCGAAAATCGCTGTTAAATAATAATAAAAAATGGTGCTTTTTATGCAGGAGCCAGTATATATTTGACCCTTAAAACTGAGTAGGAGGTGGCTCAAGGTGTTTAATAAATTTCATGAGATATTTCAAGCTAGGCATGAGTATGCAGAATCATATCCAAGGAAAAAAGTAATGGGATGTATGTGTACATTAGTTCCTGAAGAGTTGATTTACGCTGCAGGGTTTCTTCCTGTTCGCCTGATGGGTGGGCATCAACCTCAAACTATTGCAGATCCATATATTCCGCCAATATTTTGCTCTTATTGTCGTGACTTGCTTTCCCAGGGATTAAAAGGCAGATATCATTATCTGAAAGGCCTGGTACACACAAATAGCTGTGAGAAAATCAGAAGTGCTTTTGAAAGCTGGCAGCGTCATATAGCAGGGATGAAGACTTACTTCCTTTGGATGCCTCAGGTATTAAACCATTGTGCAATAGAGATTTTCCTTTCAGAGGTTCGTTATCTTAAAGAGCAGCTAGAACATGATTGGAAGGTGAATATTAACGACGAGGATCTCATACGAGCGATTGATGTATATAATGAAAACAGGAGATTAATGAAACGAGTGTATGAATTGGCCAGAGAAGTTCCCTCACGTATTTCAGGGGAAGAATTGATGAGTATGGTATTGGCCAGTCAAGTAATCGACAAAGAGGAACACAACCAATTGGTTCGGGAATTTATAAAAGTGACAGAGGGAAGGAGGCAAGGTGAGCAACGTGTTCGAGTTATGATCGTGGGACAAACGAGTGGTGATCTCCAGTTGGTACAACTTCTCGATGCACTCGGTGGCAATGTAGTAGTAGATGAGACCTGCTTCGGTGCCCGATACTTCTTTGAAGAGATAGAATCCAAAAATGACCCCCTTGTAGCCATTGCCAGTCGTTACATAAGACGTCTCCCATGTCCGATAAAGGATGGTGATATCCCGCGCAAACGAATCCCTTTCATCCTTGAATTGGCTCGAATATATAAGGTTCAGTTTGCGTTGCTTGTCTATCCTACATTTTGCGATTCACATAGCTATGATAATCCGATTATTCGAGAAGCCCTTCTTAAGGAGGGAATTAAAGTATTGGAGCTTGCAGAGGATTTTCCCTTACCCATAGGTCAGCTACGTACACGTATTGAAGCCACATTAGAGAGTGTAGATTTTGCTTGAACGAAATTGAGATGAAAACGAAAAAGAAGAGGACAGTATTATGCGATATCCGACTAGACCCCTTGAATACTTCACCAAGATGAAGGAACTTCGTAGAAGTATTACACGGGATACCTTTAGCGCAAAAGAGCGAGGTAAGCCAGTTGTAATGGGAGGAGAAGGTGGACTTCATGCCCTCTATGCTGCTTTTGATGCTGAAGTTCTTCCTGCTATGCCCACCGGTCATGAGATGAGAGATATAGATAGGGTGATTAAACTCAATCAAGCGGCTGAGGATAGAGGCTATGGAATGGACTGTTGTGCTACTTTACGCATTGCTCTTGGAGCACATTTTTTAGGTACTTTTGGGCTCGATAAAAAGAGAGGGAAACACCTCAGCCCCGATGTAATTGTTAATCTAATAATATGTCAGGGGCAGATAAAATCCCATCAGCTCCATGCAGAGTATTTAGGGATCCCAAATATCAATATTGAGCTTCCTTCTTTTACTCACAACCCAGAGCTCGCAAAGAAAAATTTCATTACTCAGTGTCACCAGGCCGTGGAGAAGCTGGAGAGGGTTCTGGGCAGAAAATGTGACGATGAAAAGTTGGTTGAGGGTACAAAGAATGAGTTGCGCATCAGGATGAGTATCGCAAAGATCGCTTTGTTACAGAAGACGATACCAGCTCCCCTCAAACTGAGACACATGAGTTCGCTCATGGCCTTTCAACTGCGAGGTGTGACACACCGTAGGGATGTAGCTGATTTTTATGACCTTATTTTACAAGAGGTAAAACAACGGGTCAATGACGGTATTGCAGCCTGTGAAGATGAAGAGTTCAGGCTCTTCCATGAAGGCAGTCTGCCCTGGTATGCAAAACTCGGTGATGTATTGAGATATCCAGAGAGGTACGGTGGCGTCTATATCGGTTCTTTGAATAATTTTGGCATTGGAGGCTCTTTCATTATTGACGAGCAGGGGCGCTGGGATGTTGCACCAGCCTCCTGGGAGACGGGTCAAGGAATAAAGAGCAGGGAGGATGCCTTTGAAGCTTTGGCCGAGGTCTGTTTAAAATATTCTCCATTTAGCCGTCTATTCATGCGATCTGAACTCAGATTGAGCGCTGCTAAAGATTGGAAGGTAGATGGAGTAGTCCTCGCATTAGACCGCGGCTGCGTCGGACTCACCAGCGGTCTTTTCGAAAGTGCACTTGTTATCAAAGAGGCAGGAATTAGGGCAACATGCTATGAGACGAGCAGTACCTATCCATCTGATTTTGATGAGAAAGGGTATCAAGGGCTGATGGATTCATTTATAGAGACTTTGAGGACAAGGAAAGATACCATTCATTCATATGCCAAGTAATGATAACGAGTCTAACGGTTAAATCAGCTAGTGTGTTTAAAATCCCTTCCAATGATTTCCAGACGTACATCTTTTAATAAAGATGAATATCAACTAAATTTCATTTGCAAAAAGAGAATTTTATATGTTAATATTGACCGGTTTTGCTGAAATTTCAAATTAAAGATTATATCGTTTTTTATTTTGTTCGATGTTCTTTACGAACAAAACTGAATTTTGAAAAACAGATACGAATAATTCTTTTGTTACCATATGATAAACAATAGAAATTATGCAGTACAGGAGGGCTTAGATGAAACGTGGAAAAGATATTCATAAGGCAGAGGGTAAGCTGGGTGTACTTATCCCTGGAATAGGGGGTGCAGTAAGCACCACTTTTTTATCAGGAGTAGAGATGATACGCAAAGGTCTCGCTCTTCCTATTGGTTCGCTCACTCAAATGGGTACTATTCGGCTGGGCAAAAGGTACGAAAAACGCATTCCTAAGATAAAAGACATTGTTTCTCTGGCTTCTTTGGATGACATGGTCTTCGGGGGATGGGATGTTTTCCCTGAAGACTGTTACCATGCAGCACTTCAAGCTGGAGTGCTCAGGAATGAGAATCTTGATGCAGCCCGGCCATTTTTAGAAGATATAAAGCCATGGCCAGCAGCTTTCAACCAGACATATGTTAAGAACCTGTCTGGATCGAATAAAAAACCACAGACATCACACCTGGAACTGATCGATGCCATTAAGGCAGATATAGAATTATTTAAGCGTGAACATAAGGTGTCACGCTGCGTTATGATCTGGTGCGGCAGTACAGAGGCATATCTGAAATCTTCAGAGGTACATTCCTCTTTAAGACTTTTTGAAGAAGGGCTGCAGAAGGACGACCCTCATATCCCGCCGAGTATGCTTTATGCGTATGCAGCTTTGACATGTGGAATTCCCTATATCAATGGGGCTCCCAACCTATCAGTGGACATTCCTGCCATGGAAGAACTGGCGGACAAGAACCAGGTTCCGATTACCGGCAAAGATTTCAAGACAGGGCAAACCCTGATGAAAACAATTCTTGCCCCAGGATTGAAGGCTCGCATGTTGGGTCTTAATGGTTGGTATTCCACAAATATCCTCGGTAATCGTGATGGCATGGTGCTCGATGATCAGGATTCCTTCAAAACCAAAGAGGAGAGCAAACTCGGTGCTTTAGAGAATATACTTCAACCAGATGTATACCCAAATCTGTATGGGGATTTCTACCATAAGGTAGCGATCAACTATTATCCACCACGGGGGGATGAAAAGGAGGGCTGGGACTGCATCGATATCTTTGGCTGGATAGGTTATCCTATGCAGATTAAGGTAGACTTTCTTTGCAGAGACAGTATCTTGGCAGCACCGCTTGTACTCGATCTCATACTCTTTATGGATATGGCACAGAGAGCTGAAATGACCGGCATACAGGAATGGCTTTCTTTCTATTTCAAAAGCCCCCAATGTATGGAGAAACTCTATCCTGAGCACGATCTATTTATCCAGTCGATGAAATTGAAAAATACCCTGCGTTACCTGCTAGGAGAGGAACAGATTACACACCTGGGATTGGATTACTATTATGAACCATAAAAAGAGGCTATAACCTAATATTCAATCCTTTTAATCTCTTTCTTTATAGTCTCAATATTCATGACGATCTTTCCTAAGTAGCTACTTGAAGGATACCTCTCCCTCACATCCTCAAGTAGCTTAAGAGACCTTAGAAGCAACTCTCTCTTTTCAATTGGATCTTCTTTCTTCTTTGCCATAAAAAACAATTCCGACGCCTCTTTTCTCTTCGTTTTGACAAATTCGTCTATAGCGAATTGTATCTTCTCATAGCTCTTTTTGCTGTATTTTTTACTTTGTCTTAATCTACCCAGCTCTATTATGGCCTCTTCGTATTTCTCATTTTCTATTAACCGATTTGCTTTTAAGAACATTTCGTCTTCTTTTTTTTCTCTAGCCTTATATTCTTCAAGTCTTAAGGAGTTGAGGGCATTTTTTAGCTCATCTATTTCTTGACGATTATTGGAATGTTCTTCCAGTTCAAGCAAGGCAACATGGGCTTCTTCAAACCTTCCCTTATCTATCAATGTATTTACTTCTTTTAACCCATTATCAAGATATGCCCCCTTTTTTTGTCTTTCCAGTCTGTACCTCTCGTTTTTCACTTCTTCTTTTTTGATTTCTTCATTCAACTTGATTTTTGTTTCTATGGCCTCCCGTTGTTTCTTATCATCAATATGAAAGTCTTTATCAATCGACAATTTTTTCGTTGTTTCACTCAGTTTATCATGGGTAAGGGGCGTTACCTTTTTTTCTGCCATGAGGAAGGCATCGATACCTCTATCGACTTCAAAAGAGAGCTTTTTAAAATTTTCTAATGCTTTGTTAAGGTCTTTCTTTTTGAGGTACCAATCAACGAGGTCATAATGCATATCCATGGTGCTCAGAGGTTCATTGTCGATTATCTCCTCTATTTCTCTTATTGCTTCTTCTACTTTATTTGAACGAAAGAGAGCATTTGCATAACAAAACTTGATAGTTAACGGGATAAGCGTGTCGCCGTATGTATTTTTTATCAACTCGTATGATTCCATGAGTCTTCTGTCATCTCTTTTAGAACAAAACCTTTCCACCTCTTTTATATCCAAATTGAACTGTTTTGAGAACTGATCTTCAGCGAACCAAGTCTTGTACCTGTCTTTAAAATATTCATCCTCGAGCTTGGTCAACCCTTGGAAAAGATTATCTATCATCGGCCTGTAGATGGTCTTCCCTGTGTCCTTAACCTGGGATCTTAACTGCTTTTCTTGGAGTTTATCTATCTTTTTGTAGGTTTGTAACAGGTATTCAGCATAATGGCGAGTTTGTCGTAAATCGTCGATTACCCGTATATCGCTCTTCTTTTCATTCTTGAGCTGTTCCTCAAGTGTCTTGTATTCTCTTATGCGACTGGAAAGGCTTCTCATCCTTTC
Organism: Thermodesulfobacteriota bacterium; assembly: GCA_034189035.1. Classification (GTDB taxonomy): domain Bacteria; phylum Desulfobacterota; class UBA8473; order UBA8473; family UBA8473; genus JAUXFK01. The sequence continues at coordinate 32,000 of JAXHVA010000044.1, read as the reverse complement.
TTTTAATACAAGTTCAGCTACTATTGGTTTTTCTTTCGAAAACCTTGGGGGAGTTGCCTTATCTTTCCAGAAGAAGAGCGTTTTCATTGTTGTACACCCAGGCAAAAAGATACCGAGTATTGATAAAAGAACGAATAGCCTTGTAATGGTTTTCATACGTTACCTACCTTATAATTTGTTATGGAGATGGCAGGAAGAACCTGCTCGGCTTAAAATTATTATCGTCCATTTTTCCATAGCTCTCAATCGTAATATTGTCTTCCAATCTCCAGTTCCTTGAATCTGTACTGACAGGTAATCCTGTAATCGGATCCAAATAAACAGATAACATGTCTGGTGCCTTTTGTAAGGGGACTTCATCTGCTCCTTGAAAGACCAATCCGGCAATATCAATGTATCTTGAAAAATTATCTGTATTTACAATGATATTGGCAACATCTATCCAAAGAGGAAGGGCTCCAGATGAGCCATAGATTGCTATGTGCGAGCTTCTTAATGGTGTATTGTTGTCATAGCCTATATACGATGCGATAATATAGCTGTTTTCTATATCTAATCCCTCCTCATTACGAGTAGGGCCGGGGATGAATCCGCAAAAACTGGAATTTCTAAACTCGTTGGATGTGCCTGTTTTTCCAAAAACAGGGATCTTAAAATGTATTCCATCGTCCAAACCGGGTTGTGTGATATCTTTCATATTTAAAATGATGTTCCCTTCCGCCCTCTTTCCTGTTCCATGCTTTATAGAGTGTCTTAAGATGGGGATAACCATGTTTGATATCTTTTCATCTAATATAGGGACAGCCTTTGGTCTATATTCGTATATAACCTCTCCTTGTGGGTCTTCAATTCTCTTAATAACGGGAGTGTAATAAAGAGATCCATCTTCAGTAATGGGGTAAACTCTACCGGATAGAATAGTATGATAGACTAGAGCTGACTCTAATATACTGATTGAATTCGAGCCCAAAGGAAAGGACAGTACCCCTTCCAATTGGGTTGTTACCCCCATTTGAGTTGCAAGCCTTACTAAATATTTTAAACCGACCAATATACGAAACTCTCTGATTCTTGAGAGTACCTTAAAGTTATAAGGGGTCTCCCCTTTTAAATTTATGTATTGCTTTTGTTGGTTAATAGTCAGTTTTTCAACTGTCTCAAATGAGAGCACATTTTCGTTCATTCCATTGGAAAACCTTTCATAGTTTATTGATCGTAGCCTTTCGACATCAGTATCTTTCCCCTCAAAGACAAGGTCAGTAATCAATTCTTCTTTTGCTTCTTCAAATGCTGCCTCTTTAAGTGAACTTTCGTCTATGATTACACCATTTTTATCTCTGATCCTTGTTTTGTATTGCTGAGGGGTTTCTCCCTCTTTTCTAAGAAGCCCTACTTTGTCTGCAATCTGTCTGAATTGAGTCATATTCAATCGATCACATAAGTGGTAAAGAAGCCACACTGTAGCAAGATTTTCTGACTTTACTCCTGCCCATGCCATAGATACAAGGGGAGAGGGCCCTTCATGGTCTGGTCTTGGGGAATAGAATGTATCTTCAAATTCAAATTCAGTTACATTGTTTTCTAATGCGTCCAGATTATTCCAGCCCAACTGCAATGCAGCAGTAAATACAATCGGTTTAAAGATTGAACCGAGTTGCCTTTTTGCATCCACTGTTCTATTAAAGAATTCGTTTTCGAATCCACCTGCCATCGCTATTATCTCCCCGTTTTGTAGTACTACAACTCCCCCTTCTATTTCTGGCCTTTGCTCAAGCTCAACTATGAGAAGATTCGAGCGGGGATCGCGTCTCTTTACATTGACAAATATCATGTCCCCAGGACGAAATTCATATAAAAATCGAGGAAGAGATCTTTTATCGAACTGTGTCCATTCTCCAGTCCTTGATTTCATCCATGCGCCAGCCAACCTATGCATCCCCTGATAGTCGATTCTTCCTTTTGCACCAACGAATTCTATATCAATATAAGAGGAAGTCCCCTTTGTTACGACCTTTGAGATACGTCCAAAGCAAAAATGCTCCATTTTGGGTACACTTAATTTTCCTCCAGTAAGGTTTTTGTATCTGTGTTGGACTTTCTTCCTGTCATACCTGTTGAGTTTGGTTTCCAAATAGGACAGGTTCTTTCTCAGTGACAATAATGCGCCTTCCTGAATCTCTTTGTCAATAGTGGTGTAAATCTTGATTCCGGAGGTGGCAATATTGTTAATTCCCTCATCGACTAAGAGACTATGGAATGGTTCAGATTGGAATTGTTCTCGAATGTAGTCCAGTATAACATTGAGTCGATAACCGATTCGACCTTGCTGAAAGGCAATCGGATGACCCTTATTGGCTTCATACTCTTCAAGCGATATCATCCCCAGTTTATACATGTTTCTATACACATAATCCCTGCGGTACCTGGCCAACACTGCTGCCTTTTCTTTTGCCTGGGGGGTCTTTTTAGTAAATGGATTATACCAGCTTGGACCTTTTACCGCCCCAGCAATAAAGGCGCACTCTTGTAAACTCAGCTCATTTGCAGGTTTATTAAAGAAGTATTCGGCAGCAACACCAATTCCCCTTCCATTGCTGTTTACAAAAAATTGGTTGGAATAAAACTCCAGTATTTCTTCCTTTGTATAGTATGACTCTAACATAATGGCATGGATCAATTCGCTTACCTTACTCCTTAAGGACCTCTTCTCTCTCTTGAATATGTTCTTGGCTGTCTGCTGGGTAATCGTGCTTCCACCCTGAGCAATCCTCAATTGTTTTATATTTGCAAAGAGTGCCCTTAATATAGCCTTTAGATCAAAGCCATGGTGTCTATAGAAGTTATGATCTTCAGAAGCGATAAGTGCATTGATGAAGTCTTTAGGAATATCTTCAAATTCAAGATACCTCCGATGTTCCTCTTGGAAAAAGACCCCTATTATATTCTTCTCGTCGTCAAAGTAAACAGGAGATTCAGCAAATATTATCTTCTTGATATTCTCTTTCTTCATCATCTCTAATGAGGGAACCCATACCATTTTATAACATAATACTAATACAGATGAGATGAGGATGAGCATTATAATGAAGCTGAAAGCGAGTATTTTAAGCCATTTCATATCGATGTGTTCCTCTGTTCAATTGCTTCTCCTTGTAAAAAACGAATACATACCGACCAATGAAGTATATAATATAATACATTAAAGTAGACGCACGTACAAGCTAGAAATGAAAGCGTTTTGACAGACCAAAGAAGATGCACAGGGTATAATATGATTGTCTTTGTTGGGATTGATTTTTTTTGAGAGAAATCAATAACCAATAGAGGTTTTATACTTGATTTATTAAAGGGCAATACTTCAGGCAAAGCAGTGGAACAAAATCCATATTGTGATTGACATTGTCAGGGGAGTTTCATAAGATACGGTTATATGTAAGGCATAGATGAATAGATGTATATACCTTTCGTTAATAAAATAGTGACATTTTAGCTTTTTAAAAGAGTCGCAAGGAACAACAATCGAATAATAATCCGTGTAAAATCGTACCTTCCCCCTTTTGTAACTCACTTAGATGCTTAGAAACTACACGCATTATTATTTGCTGATATCGAAACTTGCTGATTGCTTTCTAGTTAATAAGATTATACACAAAATAAAGGAGGAAGCACAAGAGAGTCTATGAGGACGAAAGAAGCACTGACTATTATTATAAAAGACGCGCTGTCAAGATGTATTCAAAAAGGAGTCTTCAATGTAGAAGATATTCCTGATATAGAAATGGAGATTCCAAGGATTCAGCAACATGGTGATTTTTCTACTAATATTGCAATGATATTCGCTTCAAAGGAGAAGAAACCTCCCCAATGTATTGCGAAGAGTATCTGTGAAAATATCGAGGACAATTACCACATTCTAGCAAAAGTGGAGGTGGCTGGTCCTGGTTTTTTGAATTTTTTTCTTACAGGTGAGTATTGGCGTAATTCTTTGAAAGATATTGAAAAGTTAAATAGTTCATACGGGAAGAGCAATATTGGAGCGGGGAAGGAAGTCCAAGTAGAATTTGTCAGCGCAAATCCCACAGGTCCTCTTCATATCGGACACGGAAGAGGAGCAGCTGTAGGGGATACGCTTGCAAATATAATGAAGGCCGCAGGGTACAATGTGGTTAAGGAATACTATATCAATGATGTGGGTAATCAGATGGAGACTCTTGGCAAATCGGTATCTCTCCGTTATATTGAGCTTTATGGCAGAGAAATTTATCTTCCAAAAAAGTGTTACCAGGGTGAATATATAAAGGATATCGCAAGAGATATCAAAGCAAAATACAGGGATAGGTATTTGGATGGATCAAATAGTGAGACTGTCTCTTTTTTTTCTTTTTATGCATCAGATTATATCCTAAAAGGGATAAGAGATGATCTTCGAGATTTCAATGTAGAATTCGATGAATGGTTTAGCGAAAAGGCACTCTTTGAGAAAGAGAAAATATCAGAGATTATAAGTGAGCTTGAAGATAAAGGATTCATCTATCAAAAAGACGGTGCATATTGGTTTAGGACTACTCAATTTGGGGATGAGAAGGATAGGGTAGTCATAAGGGCGAATGGTCAACCTACATATTTTGCTTCTGATATCGCCTATCACAAAGACAAGTTGGAGCGCAAATTCGACATGATCATCAATATCTGGGGCGCGGATCACCATGGCTATATCCCCAGGATGGAGTCCGTCATTCAGGCATTTGGAGAGAAAAAAGAAGTATTAGAGGTTCTTTTGGTACAGTTGGTAAACCTTATGAGAGATGGTAAACCTATTGCTATGTCTACTAGATCGGGAGAATTTGTTACCTTAAAAGAGGTGATTCGAGAGGTTGGGAAGGATGCTGCCAGATATTTTTTCTTAATGCGAAGTTCGGACAGCCCATTGGATTTTGACTTGGAGTTGGCAAAAAGACAGAGTAATGAAAATCCAGTTTATTATGTACAGTATGCGCATGCTAGGATTTGTAGTATTTTAAGGCTTGCGAAAGAAAGAAAGCTCGAAATGCCAAAATTTGAGCAAGTGAAGATTGATTTGCTGAACCTCTCAGAGGAGATGATATTGATAAAACAGCTCCTGAAATATCCTGATCTTATTGAAAGAAGTGCACTCTCTTTAGAACCACATAGGATAACAGGATATCTGAATGAATTGGCCAGTGATTTTCATAGCTATTATAATAAGAATAGAGTAATTTCTAATGATCCTGATCTCACATTGTCCCGGTTATTTTTAGTGAAGATGATACGGGTCGTCTTAAAAAATGCATTAGAACTTATCGGGGTGGATGCCCCTGAACGAATGTAATCTTATATAAAGAAGTGAAAGACGATGGAATCAAGAAAGAAATACCATTTTTTTTTCAGTAAGAAACTGTTGATTTTTATGTTGGCAGGTATTACCCTCGCCTTTGTTCTTGTATTTATCCTGGGTTTTCTATGCGGTGGAGGAATTCATAAAGAAAGACTGCTACGGGTTGATGTTGGGGATTCTGAGATTGAAGAAAGACAAGCGAAAGACCAGATATCAACCACGACGAAAAGAGATTCACAAAAAGACCCAAAAGATATGGAATTGACTTTCTATCAAACCCTTCCCAGAAAAGAAGGTATTGCTCACAACCAAACAGATGCTTTTAAAAACCCTTCCCGGATTGATAAAGATAAAAAGCAGGTGAACCAGAGAGAAAGAGCGAACACAGTTTTTAGCCAAACAGATAAGGATACAAAATTTCTGTATGGATATACTATACAGGTTGGGTCTTTTCAAAGAATAGAGCAGGCTAAAAAGCTAGCAGAAAAGCTGGATAGAAAGGGGTACCCAGCCTATATTGTCTCAACGAATATCCCAATGCAGGGAATGTGGCATAGAGTGAGGGTCGGCCATTTTGAAACAATGAATGAAGCTAAAAGATCCAGGGTAGCTTTAGAGATGCAAGAAAGACTCCCAACCTATATTACATTTATCTCAAAGTAATGGATGGCTTACTCTTTATTAGAGAACTCTGCCTCACTTCTGCTTGGAGGGCTTAAAAACGGTTTAAATAAATCAATCGGAATAGGGAATATGGTAGTAGAGTTGTTTTCAGAAGAAACCTCATTCAATGTCTGTAGATATCTCAACTGTAATGCCGTAGGATACTTTTCGATTATTTTTGCTGCCTCAGCCAGTTTGTCTGCTGCTTGAAATTCTCCCTCAGCATTAATGACTTTTGCCCTCCTTTCTCTCTCCGCCTCTGCCTGTTTTGCCATAGCGCGTTGCATTACCTCTGGCAGATCGATATGCTTCACTTCAACGGTTGAGACTTTTATCCCCCAAGGGTCAGTTTGTTTATCTAGGATATCTTGCAACTGTGTATTGATGTGCTCTCTCTCGGATAGGAGTTCGTCTAATTCTGCTTGACCACAAACACTCCGCAGTGTCGTCTGTGCCAATTGGGACGTTGCGTAGAGGAAATTCTCTACCTCGACAACCGCCTTATTTGGGTCCATTACTCTAAAATAGACAACAGCATTGACCTTAACTGAGACATTGTCTTTGGTGATTACATCCTGGGACGGAACGTCCATAGTTACCAACCTGAGACTCACCTTCTGCATCTTATCGATAATTGGGACCAAGATGATCAGACCAGGACCTTTGGTAGCGATTAGTCTCCCCAGACGAAATATAACCCCCCGTTCATACTCATTTAAAACCTTGATAGCACTAGCCAGAATAACCAATAGAAATATAACAAGTACAACCCATCCAACCGCCATATCAACCTCCTTTTTTAAATACGTTAAGGAACAGAAAAACGGATTATTCCAGTTTTTCAACATTCAGTCGTAGCTTTTCTATCCCAACCACCCTAACCCTTTCTCCTTGTGGGACGACATTATTACTATAAGCATTCCAATATTCACCATGTATAAAGACCTTTCCATTATTCGATATCTCTGTTTTGGCAATCCCTATCTCTCCAATCAACCCTTCCATGCCGGTCGATGGTTTGGCAAGGTACGCCTTAAGGGCAAGAGCTGCTGAAAGGATGAATAGAGCTGAAGTGGCCAAAACTACAGGGATAAGCACGGACCATGACACACGTAAATACGGAATAGGAGATTCAAACAACATTATAGAACCCAAAAACATAGAGATGATTCCTCCTATAGTGAGAAGCCCAAAACTTGTTACTTTGACCTCTGCAATAAACAGGATTATTGCAAGGAGTATTAAAAGGATCCCAGCATAGTTTATTGGCAGGGTCTGAAAAGCAAAGAACGAAAGGATAAGACATATGCCTCCGATTACACCAGGAAAGATTACCCCAGGATGTGCCATCTCGAAATACAGCCCCAAAAGTCCCAACATCATTAGAATATAGGCAATATTGGGATTGCTTAACACATTGAGTATGTTGTGACGGAATCCCATATTAATGTAAACAGGTTGCACTCCCTTTGTATGCAATGTAAAAGTGCCGCCTGAAGTTGTAACCTCTCTTTGATCGATCTGCTCTAAAAGGGTTTCTATATCTGGAGCGATAAGGTCAATTACCTTTAAGTTCAAGGCCTCTTTTTCTGTGATTGACACACTCTTTTTTACAGCCTTTTCTGCCCATTTGGCATTTCTTCCCCGTTTGTTTGCGATACTTTTGATGTATGCAACTGCGTCGTTTACAACCTTTTTTTCCATCTCTTCATCGATATTCTTCCCACCTAGAGCAACAGGGTGAGCTGCTCCGATGTTTGTACCCGGGGCCATGACTGCGATATTACTTGCAAGTGTAATCATTACCCCAGCAGAAGCTGCTCTTGCACCACTAGGAGCAACATAGACAATGATGGGGATATCTGAATTTAATATCGCCTTAACAATGTCACGCATTGAAAGGTCGAGACCGCCTGGGGTATCGAGTTGTATGATTAAGCACTCAGCCTTTTCTAGTAATGACCTGTCTATACTTTCGATGATGAATTCAGAAACTACCGGGTTTATTATGCTATTTACCCTCGCAACGTTTACATGTAGTCTTTTTGTAGGGATAGCATCCCTAAGGGATATTATACCAGTAATAGCTGTAAAAACAAAAAAAACAATTACAAGATGGTTTTTAAAGGTCATCGGTATACTTAGTATTCGAATGAGAGGTTAATAATGCGTACTCCTTTTGGACCATCTGCATATCTTTCCAGACATGTCTTTTGAAGTCTTTGTTTCTTAACAAGAAAGCAGGGTGATACGTGGGGATGAGTTTTATCCCGTTATAGTGATGAAACCTCCCTCGAAGTTCAGAGATTTTTTCATCTGTCCCAAGAAGGGTTTGTGCTGCGAATGTTCCCAAGGCACAGATAATATGGGGTTTAATAACCTGAATCTGCTTGATCAAAAATGGTTTGCATGCTGCGATTTCGTCCGGTTCGGGGTTTCGGTTTCCTGGAGGGCGACATTTAATGATATTCGATATAAAAACATCTTCTCGAGAGAGGTCTATCGCGTTGATAATCCTTGTAAGTAACTGTCCGGCCTTGCCGACAAAGGGTTTCCCTTTTATGTCTTCATCTCGACCAGGTGCCTCTCCAACAAAGAATAGTTTCGCCTTCTCGTTCCCCTCTCCTATGACTATATTTCTTCTTTTAAAATGGAGTTTACATCGTTTACAATCAGTTAATTTTTTTCTGATTGCTTGTAGGGTCTTTCCTCTCTCTTCGCAAATCGAGGTATCTGGGCCATCCTTCTTTATTGTTTCATACAAGTTCGCATTATCTCTTTTGAAAGAGGACAAATAAAATCCTTTATTACCTATATCCTTTTGGTAATATAGAAATTCTTTTAAGTCTGTTAATACTTCTCTAAAATCTTGTACTAGGGTCTCTTTATTCTGCATCAAAAGTTAGCCCTCATGAGAAAAGAGGTCGTTAAAGGAGGTTTTCTCAAGACCACTATCCTGAATTGTAGCAGTGGTTTTAAGTCTCTTTTTTTGGTCTTTGATCCTTCTTACTCTATCAAATATTTTTTGCGCCACTTCGGTTTTACTCATCAAAGGCAATCCTTTTATCCTTCCTTGGCTATCCAGTATCTTGACTATATTGGTATCGTATTTAAAACCCGCGCCTTCTATACTTACATCATTGGCTATAATCAAGTCCAGATTTTTCTTTGTTAACTTCTCTTTTGCATTTGATATTAATTCTTCCGTTTCGGCAGCGAAACCTACGATTATCTTTTCTCCTTTTTTTTTCCCCAGCTCTGATAGTATGTCAGTCGTTTCTTCCATCTCGAAAATAAGCTCTGATTTGTTCCTTTTTAGCTTTTTTGAATGAATATTCTTAAATTTATAGTCACTTACTGCTGCCGTTTTTATTACGATGGTTGACTCCTCAAAATTATCGAAAACAGCTTCCTCCATCTCCTGCGCAGTCTCTACCGAAATGAATTTTATATTTGAAGGTACAGGCAATATGGATGGACCGCTTACTAAAGTGACTTTTGCGCCCCTTTTATTAGCCACTTTGGCAACAGCATAACCCATCTTTCCTGTGGAGCGATTGGTGATAAATCTTATTGGGTCGGCAGGCTCTAAGGTTGGCCCAGCAGTTACTAAGACATTTTCTCCTAGGAGGTCTTTTTTGGTTAGAATGGAGTCAATCTCTTCAATAACATATTCAATATCGGCCAATCTGCCAGGCCCTTGTGTTCCACAAGCAAGGTCTCCGGAATCGGGTCCTATAAGATGGTACCCCATAGATTTCAAATCCTTAATATTTTCTTGTACTATCCGGTTTTCATACATATTGGTATTCATCGCCGGGGCAATTAAAATAGGAACCTTTGTTGCCATTATGGTTGTTGAGAGAGAATCATCTGCTATACCATTTGATATCTTTCCAATAATATTTGCAGTTGCAGGGGCAACGACAAAAATATCCGCCCAATTTGCTAAGGCTATATGTTCAATACTCGCATCTTCAAAGAGGGAAAACATCCCTGTGTTTACTTTATTACCTGAAAGTGTCTGAAAGGTCAAAGGGGTTATAAACTCTTGTGCGCTTCTAGTCATAATTACCTTGACCTCAACGCTCATATTGACGAGTTTTCTTACCAGTTCTGCTGATTTATATGCAGCGATTCCACCTGAAACACCAATGACAATTTTTTTATTTTTTAACATGAGAATCTCCTTCAAGTTTCTTAAAAGCGATACCCGATTCCAGACCATGCCATGTAAAGAAAATTTTAGAGCCCCCCCTTTTTCCGCTTCTTAACACCCAACAATAGTTGGCTTTACCTTGAAGGATAACATCTACTTAGTGGCTTGTCAAAGAAAATGAATATTTATTTACGCTATAAATAGGCTATTGCTCAAATCCGTTTTCGTTTTGTCAAAAAGTTTTTAAACTTCACCGTATTTTTTGAGTTTTCTCCTAAGGGTATTCAATCCTATCTTAAGAAGCTGAGCTGTCTGTGATTTGTTTCTTGCTGTCTTTTCATAAACCTTAAGGATATGGGTCTTTACAACTTCGGCAAGGGGAATAATCGATTCTGAATTCGCATGCGATTCGCTTCGTTGTATGGTACTTCGACTTTTTAATTGACTGGGAAGGTATTTAAGGGAGATTGGCCTGCCTTGAGAAAGGTTAATAGTGGACTGGATAATCGATCTGAGTTCTCTTATATTTCCTGGATAGTTATAGCTCAAAAGTACAGACATAACCTCTTCTTCGATAGTTATATTTCTTGTATTATCACAGTATTCTTCTAATATTGTGCTTATTAGTACGGGTATATCCCCTTGCCTCTCTCTAAGAGGGGGGAGGTGAAGCCATGCCCCCCTTAAACGATAGTACATATCTTTACGAAAGAGCCCTTTATTCATCAATTGATCGAGATCTGCATTCGTAGCTGCAATAAAACGAACATCAACCTTTCGGGGTTTGTTTGTTCCTAGTTTGATATATTCTCCATCCTGTAACACTCGAAGCAGTTTACCCTGAAGCTCAAGGGGGAGATTGCCTATCTCATCTAAAAACAATGTCCCCTTATTCGCTTCTTCCAGATAACCTGAGCGATCGTTTTGCGCTCCAGTAAATGCACCTCTAGTATGACCAAAAAACTCAGCGTCGAAAAGATTACCGGCTATCGACATCATGTTTATAGGCATAAAATGAGACTTTGCCCTTGGACTGGTCAGATGAATGGCACGAGCCAAAAGTTCCTTACCTGTACCGCTTTCTCCTGTGATCAATATTGGCATATCACTTGCGGCATGCAGCTCTGCTTCCTTCAATATTCGATATACGTCGGCAGATACAGTTACGATAGGTGCGAATGCATCTTGGTTTAGCAAATCCGGAACAGAGCCTTTTTTTTCAATGTCCAATATATCAAAGAGACGCTTTCTCTCTAGGGCACGTCCCAAAGCCAAAACCAGATCATCTTTTGAGACAGGCTTTACCAGATAATCATAGGCTCCTCTCTTAACACACTTGACCGCTATATTAGCCTCATTTACTCCTGTTATCATCAAACATTCAGTATCCGGACTCGTTTTTTTTATAAATTCCAGCAGCTCAATACCGTCCATTGAGGGCATATTTATATCTATCAAGGCAATATCAAAAGTACCTCCTTTTTCAAAAAAAGCAACCACATTCATAGGGTCATTCTCCAATTGTATATTCCTGAAGCCGGACATGATCAAACCCCTCTTGACACTATCAAGGAAATCCTGCTCATCATCAATCACAAGTATACTGTAATTCATCTTATTTCCCTATGTTTAAACAATATCAATCAAACTGTTTTAATCGATTTGCTTCGTGGCTAATGTAAAGGTAGCTGCCAAAAACAATCCCTATAACCTTTTTATCTGTCTTCTGTCTTTATCGGGCAATATCACATTAAATGTACTCCCAACACTCAACTCACTTTCCACCTCAATACGCCCCCCTAGCAGCTCAACTAAGTTGTGGCATAGGTACAGCCCCATACCTGTTCCTTCACTTGATGGTTTTGTTGTAAAGAAGGGATCAAATATCTTTTGTCTGGTTTCTTCATCCATACCAGCACCATTATCACTCACCTTTATTACCAAATGATCTTGCCAGACAGTGCCCAGTGACACGTTCAACTTTATCCATGAATCCGCTTTATCCGCAGCCTGGGCAGCATTGATTAAAAGGTTAATCAATACTTGCTCCAGGATTTCAGGGTCAGTATATATTAGAGGCATATCACGTGGAATATTTATTTCCAGGGACTTAACCATTCTTCTGATCTTGCTCCGGGAAAGTGTGACGCCCTTGTCAATCACCTGTTCAATATCAATCCAATCGAGGCCTATTCGGTCCTTTTTCCTCGAAAACTCCCGCAGGTCCGAAACAGTATTGTTTATCCTTTTAGCACCGTGCTCTATATTGTCTAGGAGTTTAAAGATGTCTTTACTAAACTCAGGGTAACCCATGCCAAACAGTTCAAAGTCCGGATGGGACTTGGCGTATTCATCAATAATTGGTATCAACTCTTGCAAGTAACTCCTCATAATAGGGACATTGAATGAGATAAAGTTATTTGGATTGACGATCTCATGTGCAATTCCTGATATTAAAAAACCAAGAGATGCCAATTTTTCACTTTGCAAAAGCTGCATTTGCATCCGTTTCGCTTCTGTAATATCGCTGATTCGAACAATAGCAGAATTTGCCTTCTCATCATTCCCCAATACAGGGTACACAAAAATCTGTTCCCTTCTGTTCGAGTCCATCAGCCCCTTTCTTTCGAAAGATACATGCTGAGAGTTTAAAATCGCTGAAGGGATGTTACATCCTGGACATGGGCTTGAGCGTCCCATCAGTTCTTCATAACATAGCTTCTGTGTATTATCCTTAATTTCAACTTGATAGTATTCAGAAGCAGCCTTATTGAACATCTTCAATACTAATTTCTCATCCAATAGAAGCAACGGTTCGGAAATTCCATCAAAGACTGACTGAAGCATTGTCTTACTTTTTTGCATTGCTTCCTCTGCTTGCTTGCGTTCTTCTACTTCTTGAATCAGGCGCGTATTAACATTAACCAACTCAGAAGTGCGTTCCTTTACTCTTTGTTCAAGGCCATCATGAGCTTTTTGTAACTCCTCTTCGGCCTGTTTACGCTCATTTATTTCAAGCTTGAGCAGTTCGTTCTTATTCAAGACATCACCTGCCATCCTATTAAAGGTTCTGGCAAGCTCACCCAATTCATCTTTACTTTCAATGTTCACCCTGACTCTGTAATCTCCTTGTGCAATCCTTTCAGAGCCCTGTTTCAATAATGAAACTTTGCCCTTAATGTCCTTCCCAATGATAAACAGTATAGCCATGTCTATTAAGAGAAAGAGAGCAAATGTTAAAAAGGTGACATTCAATAACACGCTTTTTATTTGACGTGTACCATCTCCCAGTGCACTAGAAAAATCATTTTCTAAAACCGTAAGTTTGTTATTCAATGTCTCTATGTTTATAAGTATATCCTGTAATTTATCTGCGTTGATCTGTCCAGTGGAAATTAGCTTATGCAAATCGTATCCCAATCTTTCTAACCCCATTGCATGCATATCAGCCTTAGACCACATCGATATTACCGTATTTATATGGCCGATATTAATGTATTGAGACAACCGAAAAGCAAATATTATAGCTTGTACATCTTCTGGATGGATGGTTGCTTTGATAAGCGACTGATAAGCTATCTTCTTATTAAAATTGGGTTTTTCGAGCTCAATGCGTGCATCTCGAGCGGCTAATGGAATCTTGTTTGATCTTAAAAAATCTTTATAGTGATCTTCATTATAGGAATATGCATATTTGAACAATTGGAAGACTGCATCCTTTTGGTATTTGGAATAGATTCCTTCCCCTCCCACATACGCCCTAAAGCATGAAACAGCCTCCAGACCAACAAAACTCACTGTTAAAAGTATTGTAATAGAAACAATAGCCAAGATATTCAGAACAAAGAGTTTTTTACTCACCGACATATTATTTACAAAGCCCATAAATGGGTATCTATTCCTTTTTTGCTCTGCAGTGGCTATCACAACATTCCTTCAATCATTTATTTAATACATCTCTATCCGGATTCTCAAAACTTCACTATTTCGTTGATCTTTATCATATTTCATTATATATTACAATATTTTTCATCTTCTCCTTTACTGTATGAGTCAGGTCATTTGAAGGTATTTTTGCTTTATTCACATAACGCCTAGACCAACAGTAACACACCGGGACTTTCCCGTAAAACCTGTTCAAAAGGAATCTTTTCTCACCCGGACAAACTAGAAGAAAGGATCCATATTTCTGGAGGTTACCAAAGGCTATGTTAAAGTTACAGACAGGGAGTTGAATTTACAAAAGAAGGAAAAAAAAGAAGATGAGGGGTTATCTACCCTATAGTAAGATATTTTAATAAGGAAGGCGTTCGGTAAATTCCTGTCATTCTTTGATTGACACATAGCTATTCTTCAGTTATGTTTTTAAAAGTTACGATAGGGATATTAATAATTAACTTTTCAGGAAAAGGACGTGGCAACTATTGACTATTTTCCTGCTTTATAGGTATGAGCTATTCGTATCATCGGAATGTGAATCGTATCCTACACGCATATCTTTGAAGCATAGGGTTGCTCATTTTTTAATGGACACTATATAGGCTTCTAAAAACATATAACAAGGGATTGTTAAAAGAACCGATTGATTCGATGATAAAACAAACTAAGTTGATATAAAATTGGGAGCAATGAATGAAATTCACAAGAGCAGCCATAACAAGCGTGGGGAAATTCCTTCCTCAACGCATCTTAACCAACAAAGACTTAGAGGGTATTTTAGATACTTCCGATGAATGGATCGTCCAAAGAACAGGTATCCGTTCGAGGCACTTCTTAGATCCTGGTCTGGGTAACTCCTATATGGCCAGCAGAGCTGCATTGGCTTGCCTGAACAGGGCAGGGGTATCTCCCTTAGAGGTCGATACAATAATCATAGGGACAATATCGGCTGATACTGCATTCCCATCAACAGCATGTGCAGTCCAGAATATTATAGGGGCAGATAATGCTTGGGGTTACGATCTGTCTGCAGGTTGTTCCGGTTTTCTCTATGCCCTGACAACAGGTGCCCAGTTCATAGAGTCAGGCCGCTACAAGAAAGTGTTGATTGTAGGCAGCGATGTCAATTCAATGTACCTCACCCCTGAGGACAGGAGTACCTATGTACTTTTCGGAGATGGCGCAGGCGCCGTGCTTTTGGAACCATCCGAAGATTCCGATTTGGGAATCATTGACTTTGCAAATCAAGTAGATGGAGTTGGGGGTCCTTATCTGGTTGTAAAGGCTGGTGGGAGTAAAAGGCCGGCAACACTTGAAACAGTTAAAAACAAGGAGCACTTTGTCTATCAAGATGGCAGAATGGTCTTTAAGTATGCCGTGAAAAATATGGCGGATATGGCGGTTTCAATGATGGAGCGTAATAACATCAAGAGCGATGATCTAGACCTTTTTATCCCCCACCAAGCCAATATCCGTATCATAGAGGCATGTGCCAAACGCATGCAAATCGACCTTGAAAAGGTGATCATTAATATAGAAAAGTATGCCAATACGACATGCGGGACTATCCCTTTATGCTTTTGTGATGCCGTAGAAGAGGGGCGTTTGAAAAAAGGTGACAAGTTGATAATAGCCTCTTTCGGCGCTGGTTTTACATGGGGAAGTACATATATCAGATGGGCTATGGATTGAGAGTAATTTCAGCCTCAGTCCTGGAATGCAGGAGATAAAAGCAGGGAGGAATTATCCCCGTCACGTTTTGGCGTAATCGGAAGTGAGATATTGAAAAGATCCAATAGTAACCAAAGGATTCCATTGAGGATTTTTGTTAGGTATATTTTTTTCCAGTTACCTGTGCTTATAATAGTAATCATCGTTTTATACTGTTTGCAAGGCTACGTTCTCTTTTCCAATCTGACCAAGTATACAATTATATTACTCTGGATATTAAAAGATATAATTGCTTTTCCTTTTGTATGGCCTTCTTATGATTCAAAGACTAAAGATGCTGCTCATTCAATGATTGGAAAAGAGGGGATTGCTCAAGAGCGGCTCAATCCCAGTGGATACGTTCGTATTGGAAGTGAACTCTGGATGGCGGATGTTACAGATAATCATTCATATATTGAGGAAGGAGAGTCCGTAACTGTAATACATATAGATGGGCTGAAATTAACCGTAGAAGGTAATCACTGATGAAACGAATTATAAGATCTTTAATCTTGTTTTTTCTCCTGTTCTTCTTTATCTCAAGTGTGGATGGCGCAACAGCGAAAAAGAACATCTCTCCAAACAAATCACGCCTAGGCTATGTCCCTCATGAGCTATTAATCAAATATAGAACCCACAGATCAAGACAGGCCATTCGAACAGCACAGAGCCAACAAGGAATACGAACTATACAGCGATTAAAATCGATCGATGTATATCGAGTAAAATTGTCCTCGGACGTAAGCGTCATTGAAGCCGCTGAGCTGTACAAAAACGACCCTGATGTTGAATACGCAGAGCCCAATTATTTACGTTGCGCACAATCGAGGATTCCAGGCGATACTCATTTTGAAAAACTCTGGGCACTGAACAATACGGGCCAAGATGTCAATGGAATCACAGGTACCTCCGGGGCGGACATCGATGCCCCAGAGGCATGGGATATCACAATAGGCAGTGATGATACCATCATCGCTGTAATCGACTCTGGGGTTGATTATAACCACCCAGACTTGTTGGATAATATCTGGTTGAATGAAGCTGAAGCACAAGAGCCGGATAACAGTATCGATGATGACGGGAATGGCTATATTGATGACATAAGAGGCTGGGACTTTTACGATGATGACAATGACCCAATAGATGCTAGTAATCATGGAACGAGTATAGCGGGTACCATAGCCGCAAAAGGAGATAATAACCTGGGCATTACCGGAGTATGCTGGACAGCGCGTATTATGGTCTTAAAGGCAGGAAACTCCTTTGGAGAACTTCCCACCTCAAAGATCATCCAGGCTATCGACTATGCAATAGAAAACGGTGCAAGGATCATCAATGCAAGTTTTGCCGGACAGAATTACAGTGAATTTGAAAAGGCTGCCATTTCTAAGGCCAATGAAGCAGGGGTCCTGTTTATTACAGGGGCAGGAAACGATGGAACAGATAACGATGAATTCCCAAGATACCCAGCCAACTATGAACTCCCCAATATCATTACTGTTGCATCCACAGATTCAAACGACGAGCTTTCAACCTTTTCAAACTTTGGTTTCGACTCGGTTGATTTGGGAGCCCCAGGGGAAAATATTTACAGTACCCAACCGACAATCCAGGCAATATGGGGAGATAATTTTGATGATGGTAACATCAGTGAATGGAGTATTAAGGGAACCTGGGGACTTTCTGATTCCATATTTTTCAGTAATTCATATTCTCTTACAGACAGTCCTATGGGATTCTATCTCAATGATAACGAATCATGGGCACTGGCCCCTGTATTTGACTTCTCATCTTTTCAGGGCATTAGACTCGTATTTATACTGAGAGGGATCTCCGAACTTAACTTTGATCTGTTGTATATTCAGAGTTCAACAGATGGTATAAACTGGGTCAATCATGACATCATGATCGAGGATATGGTCTTTGAGAGTATTTCAGGAGAGTACCTCGAAGACTGGGTATTTGCCTTTGCAGATTTGGGGAACCGTGATAGAGAAAGTACAGTATATATAAGGTTCTATTTTATCACTGATTCAACAGAGAGGCGTAATGGATGGCATATCGATGATGTGGCTGTATTTGCTTCATCTACCTCCTATGAAGGAACAGAATACTCTTATTTAAGTGGCACATCCGCAGCTGTCCCTCATGTTACGGGTTTGGCAGGGCTGATACTGAGCCAGAAACCTAATTTGACAGTAAAGGAAGTGAAGGATATCATTTTGGAGAGTTCTGATACGAATGGTTCATTAATGAACAAGACTCTAACAGGTGGGAGAATCAATACGCTGAATGCCTTAACCAAGAGAAGGGCATCTTCATCGGATGATGATTCCTGTTTTATTGCAACAGCTGCATTCGGGTCTCACATAGAACCCCATGTGAAGGTGCTTCGTGACTTTCGAGACAGATACCTTCTAAAAAACAAATATACAAAGGAGTTAGTATCGTATTACTATAGATACAGCCCCTCCATTGCGAATTCCATTCGTAAATATGACCCATTAAAAACCGCGGTAAGGATAGGATTGCTTCCTTTAACCTGGGTGGTCAGTTTTTTTCTCTATGAAAAATCGGTATATAAGATCATCATTATCTCTTGTCTTCTTATTTTAATCCCCAGTATAGTTATCTTGAAAAGAAGGCGGAAATTGAAATTACTTGACTTCTAATACAATGAGTGTTACCCTCATTGCTATTAATTAATAGCAGTACCTTATTGATTCAAGCTAAATGATTACAAGGTATCTATTTTATCAAATAATGAGTTGAGTGATTTATTAGAAACATCTTTATGTTAGCGATTCAGGGTAAATGAAGTGAAGACTGCAATTCACATATTTTCAATAATTGTTGCCCTCTTCTTCTTTGAGTCAACTCTTTTTGCTTTTACAGGTTTTAAAGAGTCTGAAAGTCAACCTCGTATACAGGTAGAAGACTTCTCCCTTTTCGATGTGGGGACATTTCCTAAAGGATGGAAGGTAAGAGGCGGAGATGGGAAAAAGGTATATGCAGTAAGGTTAGACGTTTCAAGTTGTGAAGGTTACCTTGAGGCAAAAGCTACCAAATGTGCTGTTTCCATAGCGAAGAAGTTTGAATCCAATCTACAAAAATACCCTTTACTGACTTGGCAATGGCGTGTCATTGAACCGCCAGAGGGTGGAGATGAAAGGTATAAGCAAACTGGAGACAGCGCGGCTGGGATCTATGTGATATTTAAAGGCAGTTTCAGACCGAAGAATATAAAGTATGTCTGGAGCGCATCACTTCCCATAGGAACAACCTTAGAAAGTCCATATAACAACAAGACCAAGATCGTAGTACTTCGAAATCAGTCTTCCCCGTTGAACACTTGGGTTTGTGAAAAGGTCAACGTTTATGAAGATTTTAAAAAACTCTTTGGGGAAAAGCCCGAATGTATCAAGGCAATAGGGCTCATGACAGATTCGGATAACACAGAATCCACGGCAGTAGCGCACTATAAGAAAATTGGAATATGTAAAGAGTAGTATAATATAATACAAACAGACAGACATATTTAATATGAAAAATCGTATATTTCAATACTCAGGGTATATCCTATTCGGGGCACTTCTTTTTTTGCTTTTCATATATATCAAATTCCCCTATCTAAAATTAAAAGATAAGCTCACGAATTCTTTTGAGAACAGATTTTTATATGCCCTTACTATCAAAGATGTCCGCCCGCTCTTTCCTCTTGGCTTGACACTCAAAGAGATAGAGATATTTACAGACCCAAAAGAGAAAAAGATAACCATCCTTAATGCTCAGAAGATTGACCTTAAATTGGAGATTATCGCTATTTTCATTGGTAATCGGAATATTTTCTACGAAATAAACGCCTATAACGGTATAATAAGAGGAGCCGTAAAAAATTTGGAATCAAAGAAAGACAAAAAAACCTCTATAAACGCCGACATACAGAATATAGACCTCACTCGTTACTCGCTTTTAAACAGGGATGTAAACCTTTCGCTCTCAGGTAAGCTGAGAGGGAAGGTAAATATCTTTGCGAGGGAAAACACAACACCAGGTTTCAGTGGAAATATTACCCTATTCGTTGACAATGGAAAGATTGAAGGGATCAATATAAAAAGAGTTAGGTTAAAAGAGATATCACTTAAAGGTGTAGATTGTGACTTTGAACTCACACAACAAGAGGTTTTTTTAAAGAAGATGGCCTTTCATGGAGAGGATATTGATGTTGTAATGACAGGAAAGATATTATTAGCTGAACAGATAAAAGAGAGCAATTTAGACTTAATGCTACACTTTAAACCCAAACAGGGCTTTATGAGGAAATATAGCTTCCTATTTACATTGTTTCGTAATATTAGAGGTAAAGGAGGGTTCTATTCTATCCCATTGAAAGGGACAATCCAGCGTCCTGAATTCGAAACCCTGCGAATTTAAACTGTTTCAAAAGAAGTGATTTGAATTGCAATATCAAGGATTGACGAATCCCTCCTGTTTGTAGTGATATTCAACTCTACGATCTTTAGTGCCCTGGGTGAGTTCTCAATCTCGTATAAGAAATTCACAAGCTTACCCAAAGGTACGTTTGCAAGCTCTATGTCAATAGAATTTTGCAAGTAACGACCGCTTTTCGATTCACCCAGTGGTTTCATATACTTGATGTTACTCTTTAACCCCGCCTTGTCAGCGAGCCCTTCTAAATAAGAGAGTGTAACAACGCCTTGATCTGTATTTGTCTCTTTCCCCTTTTTCAAGTTACTCTTCTTCAAGTATTCATACTCGGCTTTCAGATCGAAAATCTCTTTCAGCTCAATCTCTTTTTGGGGAATCACCCGAACTAAGAGTGCCAAGCGATCTTTCATCCGTGAAAACACAAACTGATGAAACAAAAATATGGCTAATAATACTACTGCGCAGATAATAGCGATCTTCTCTCGATCTTTTATACTTTTCATCTTCACTTATCCTACTTTGCGATACCTATCCTGAAATCAAAACTCACCACACCCTTTTGCGCACTCATCTTTGCATCTTTGATCTGAACTTCTTTCAATAATCTGGATTGATTCAAAGCAGCGTTTATCTTATCAACAGTATCAAATGAACCGGCCTCACCCAGGATACTAATGCCCTCTGCATCCATTTTTACCTTCTTAATTTTTATGTCCTTTTCTGAAGGAATCCTCATCGTGAGCTCCCTTAAAATACTCAAAAATGATGTGGTCCCCTGTATCCCTCCAAGGGAAATGTTTTTGTCTTTTTCTTTGCGGATATTGTTTTCCATCTGTTGTATCTCGTTCACTATATTTGTAACATCTGGAAATGTTTTGATAAAGACCTGTCGTATTTCTTCTTTCAGTCCTTTGTATTGTCTTTCCTTCAGGTAAAGATTGGTAAAAAGGTTTCCCATGTAAAGGGAAAAAATCAAAAATGCCCCTGCAAAGATAAAGATCAAATTCTTTTTGATGTCCGTATACTCCTCTTTAAAACTATACTCTTCTTTTCGAAAATTTATGCCAGCACCTCTTCTCTTAAGGCCCTTAAAAGCGAGACCTAAGGCGCCTGACATAATAGATTGATCTTGGGAACCGATATCGGACAGAGAGTTTGGAAGAGACTGCAAAGGTCTAAATTGTAATGTCTCAACATTAAACTTTTGTTCAAAATACAATTCTAGATTTTTAATGTTCGACGATCCGCCAGTCAATAAAATCTCTGAAATATCATGCTCAAAATAGATCGTTTTATAATAAGAAAATGCAAGATCTATATCCCTGCTCAATCGATCGAGGGTATCTATAATCGCCTGTGATATTTTATTCTCGTATGTATCACTGCTTTTCGATTTGCCTTCATGTTCAATATGTTCGAGTAATATTGCCCCCTGGATCTTCTTTTTCTCTTCTGCAATGTCGAGGTCTATGGATAACTCTTTTGAAATGGTTTCTGTGATATCCTCCCCCCCGATCGGTATGCTTCTTATAAACTTAAGAATCCCATCCTTTATGATACAAAGTGTGGTTTTTTTCGCTCCAATATCAATGATTGCGACTGCAGCATCTTTACGAATACCCATTGCATCAAAACAGTAAAACAAAGAAGAAGAATCCAGATCTACAATCTGAGGTTCTATAGAGACGTTCTCCATGACTTCAAGGTGTTCTTTGATGACCATCTTTGGGGCAGCCATTACCAAGAGGTCTGTTCCATTTACTGATCTCTTATTCGTTACAGAGTAATCAATCAGGATATCATCGAGGTAAAAGGGCAGGATAGATTCCATTTCACTGTTTATGACCTGACGGACTTTATTGGGATTTGAGAAAGGTAGATTTATATTTCGAACCGCTACAGATCCGCTCGATATGGAAGATACAAATACATCCCCTTCGAGAGATGCTTCATTGAACATCCTTTTAATATCTTCTGCTAAATCATACAAAGGCGTTTCGGTTTGGCTATCTTGTCTTTTCCTTTTTACAAAACCTGTTACTCGATACCCTTTCAATCCACCGGTAACCTGAACCGCCTTAATTGAATCATTACCTATATCCAGGCCGATGACCTTATGGGGAATAATAAAAAACATAGCTACTCCACTGCCCAGTAAACGATCTTCATACTATTTTCTCCGCCTTTTCTTTCTCTTTCAATAATTGTCTTGATCCTCTTTTGTGCCTTATTTACTGTTGCCTCTACATCCACAGAAAAAAAATGGCTCTCAACGGTAATCTGACCTTTTATCTTTTCATATATCTCTCCCATACCTGACACTTTACTGAGATCGATTATATTTTCGAAGGGTTCTTCTTCTCTTTTTTCAATGATAGTTCTTGCTGTCTCTCCATCGATTGGTGTGATCCATTCATCTTCCTCAATATAGCCTAAAGTCTGAAATACTATGGAATCCGCTGTATTGATATTTATCTTTCCTTTAGAGTGGACGGTTATATAATCCTTTATACCTTTCCTGACTTTTGTTCCATAAAGATGATCCTCAGTTATCTCCCTGATCATCAGCAATTCTTCTATAATCTCTATTGGAGCATCCTTGCATGGATAGGGATTTTCTAATCCTTGATAGTAGTCATCTTCTGCGCCCATCTCTCGAATGTTATGATCCGTGTCAATCCAATCCATTATCGCATCCGTAGTATCTACATCAATATCAAATAATATAAATAAGGCTTTTAACTGCTGCAAACTAGGTGAGTCATCTACTAAAATTTGATTCACATCGATCTTACTGCATTCATCTATAATGCGTAGTTGGATCGCCCCTTCATCTATGTACTGTGAGTATAAGAATGGTGTCTTCGAAAGCTCAGCGAATCTTCCCCAGTCTTCAGAAAAGGCATCATAGTCGTTGTCATCTCTTTTTAAAAGTGCAATCGTAGCATTTAACCCTGATTTCGCAGTGTATAAGGCCTTTGTCGCATCCCTGATATTGGCGGCAATCGTTATGTCAACACTCGCTTTGTAATTGAATTCTACAGCCATTACAAAGAGCAATGTGATTATCAACAGGGCAAGAATGAGGGCTATACCTTTCTCATTTTTTTGAAGATTCAATCTAACTCCTTGACATATCAAGATAAACACGTGTTGTAAAATAGATATTCTTCTTGTTCTCATCCTCTAAGGACACAGTGATCTCTACCATACTAGGCAGAGTGCCCCTATCATCAAAGTTCCAACTCTCCCACTTTGTCCCTTTCTCATCATAATATTCCAAATCGATTCCCCTTATCTGCTGCGCCAGTTCGTTAACGATACCCCCTTGATCGATCTCAGCATCTATTGTATTATCTTGTCTTCTATAAAGAATATACTCATCTGTCTCCGAGTCTGTCTCTATAGAATACCCGATCTCACAGAGCCCCGATCCTATAAAGCCCTGCGTGAATTTTAAAAGAGATGTTGAGATAAAACAGAGGGTATCTGCAGGCATTCCATCAAGCTCTCTATCCTCTCCTATGAACCCGTATTGAATATCATCGAGCCCTCGATCTTTCGGTACAATAGCACAGCTTATATCTTCAGTCATTCTCTCTAAAGTCATCCTTGCGGTTTGATAAATTTCAATCCTCTCGCTACAAATGCGTATTGTATTGCTGCTGCTTGCAAAAGAACTATAGATCATAGTTATAATTACCAGGATGATTGTGATAGAAATCAGTAATTCGAGTAATGTAAAGCCCGAAGGGCTTTTACCTCTTTGAAATATATGTAACCAGTTCCATCTTCCTTTCATCTTTACCTTCCGGCCAAAAAACGGTTACGACAACCTTTCTTAGTTCCTTGAATTCAGTCAGACCAATGTTCTTCTCCCATCTAAAATTCGTGTAATCTTCATCAAAATCTCCTCTTTCCTCTCTAACATCCGGAAAGCCCTGGCTTTCGATCTTAGCCATCTCACCTCTAGCTAGTATAGTGGCGATAAAGATGTTTTTCGATTCGCCTGTTACCCTTACACTCATAGACAAAGATCGCATGATCGCCAACAGTGCGATTGCGATAATCGCAATGGCTACCATCACCTCAAACAGTGTAAACCCTTCATCTCTTCTTTTTAAAACATCCTGTCTCATGGAAATAGAGAAACTGCTTATAAGCTTATAAGATTAATTAATTTCTCACCTTTATATAACGGTCATATACCTTCAAGTCTCCAGTCAAAGGCTTTATAATCATTGTAAAGACCCTTCCCTCGTCATTTTCTATATGTATGACAGTGTCTTCAATCAAACCATTCGGCACAAACTCCGTATAGGTAATTCCATGACGGACCTCTCCCTCTCTCTGTGTAAAAACATCCTTGATTCTCACTTTATCCGGGAGGGTCATCTTCTTTGTAATGACCGATCTGTCTTCAACATAGTTTCCATTTGCATCTCTTACGGTGATCCAATACTTGCTGTTATCCAGGTCATACATAATACGATGCCTTGATTTAGTCATAGCAGTTTGGTTATGCGTGTATTTGATAGTACCGGACAACCTACGAACAGCAGCCTTCACATCCCCATGCCACATCAGGTTTTTAAGCCTGGGAAGAGCTATGAAGGATAAAACCCCTATAATAATGAGAATCATGGACAGCTCAATAAGAGTAAAACCCCGTTCATTATTCCATATTCCAGCTTTCAATGTCTGCATATTTCTCCTCTCCTCCATCCTCTCCATCTGCACCATAGGATTCGAGGTCATACTCTTTACTGTTCACACCAGGGGAGAGGTAAACATAGGGTGAGCCCCATGGGTCTTTCGGCACCTTTCCCTTTTCCAGATATCCACCTTCTCTCCAGTTCCTCGCTAATGGTTCAACCTCAGGCTCCTTAATTAGTGCTAAAAGCCCTTGTTCAGTGCTAGGATATGTCCCATTATCGATATAGTATAGCTTCAATGCCTGCTCAATGCTTTGAATCTCAAGCTTGGCCTTTACTTTCCGGGCCTCTTCAGGGCTTCCAACAATCCTGGGCATAGTAACAACCGCAAGAATACCAAGGATGACTAGGACGACCATAAGTTCTATGAGGGTAAACCCGCTTTCATCTTGATATATTTTCATCGATTCCTCCTCTTTCATCTAATGTCCATCTATAAATGGATCTTTTGCCCAATCTCTAGTGTAAGGCTCAAATTTTAGTCCTCGAAATATTTCAATATATTCCTGAGGCTAAAAGGCTAAAATCTTTACCTTCCTTAATCTTAAACAAAACTGCTCATTTCTGGATGGACACCTATCTAATAATCTGGTTCATCTCTAAAATCGGCAAAAGCGTCGCCAAGACAATAAAACCAACTGTTACTCCCATAACAAGAATTAAAATAGGCTCCAAAACAGAGGTCATTGCAGATATCGTTGTCTCAACCTCATTGTCATAAGAATCTGCAACCCTGAATAACATATCCTCTAATTCTCCGCTATTTTCACCAGCAGATATCATATGGATTACAAGAGGAGGAAATACGTTGGTTCGTCTCAATGGGACAGCAATATTTTCTCCTTCTCTCACATCTTCTCTGACAGATTCGATTGCGTTATAGATGATACGATTGTTGACAATACCCTTTACGACATCTAGGGAGATCAATAGAGGGACTCCGTTTTTTAAAAGCATCCCTAGAGTCCTTGAAAACCTCGACACCACCGACTTTCTGATAAGGTTTCCAAATAAGGGAACCTTTAACCTCAGCCCATCGTAAAGCAACCTTCCCCGATCTGTTTTTTTTATAAAAGCATATAACCCACCTAAAGAAGCAAATAGAAAGAGCAGGAGAGCCCACCAGAATCCCCTCATAAAATCACTCACACCAATCAATATAAGCGTTGGGAGAGGAAGGGCCTGTTCCATCTCAACAAAGATCTCAGAAACGGTTGGGATAACATAAATAACCAGAAATGTAACAATAGCGCTTCCTATAAAAACCATGAGTATAGGGTATATCAGCGCAGCCATAATCCGATTGCGTAGCCGTAATTGATCCTCAGAAAAATCGGCAAGACGGGAAAGTATGTCCTCCAAAGTACCGCTTGCCTCCCCTGCTCTCACCATATTCACATAAAGACTCGAAAATATACGTGGATGGAAGGCCATTGCATCTGCAAGGGAGCTCCCTTTGGTAACCTCCTCCCTGATTTGGGCAATCACCTTCTTTAAGGATGGATTTTCCACCTGATCTATGAGGGCTGTAAGAGAGTTTACAAGCGGCAGACCCGCACCTATCAGGGTCGATAACTGACGGGTCATGGTTGTTGTGTCCCGAGTCTTGATTCTATGAAAAACCTGGGAAAACCTTATCTCCCTTGTAGAAACAGGAATATTTGATTGCGCCTCTTCAGAAATCTCTATTGGAAATATTCCACCTGCCCTCAATTTCAAACGGGCAACCCTGGGATTATCCGCATCTATGATCCCCTTCTTACTTTTTCCTTTATTGTCAAGCGCCTTATATTCATAGACAGGCATATCACTCCTGTGTTACCCTCAGCACTTCCTCAATGGTAGTTATCCCATCGAGTACCGCTTGTGCACCGGCTTCCCTGAGGGTAATCATTCCGTTTTCTTTCCCTTTATTACGGATTATATTCGATTCCGATGTCTTCAATATGAGAGACTGGATTGAATCATCTACATTCATGATTTCATATATCCCTTTCCTCCCTCTATACCCTGTATGGAGGCACTGTTGACATCCCTTCCCCCGATAGAGAAGACCGCCTTTAATATCCTCATAACGCAGTCCAATCTCCTTGATAAATCCCTTATCTGGCGCATAGGATTCCTTACACCCCTCGCATATAAGCCTTACAAGTCTCTGAGCAATGACTGCATTTAATGAAGAAGAGACTAAAAATGGTTCGATCCCCATATCAGTCAATCGCGTAATTGCACCAGCCGCATCATTCGTATGTAATGTGCTGAATACCAAATGGCCTGTTAAGGCTGCATGAATGGCGATCTCTGCAGTCTCAGAATCTCGGATTTCTCCAACCAGTATCACATCCGGGTCCTGTCTGACAATAGAGCGGAGTCCCTTAGCAAAGGTAAGATCAATCTTCGTATTGACCTGTATCTGACCGATTCCGTTCAACTGGTATTCAATCGGATCCTCTATGGTAATGATATTCTTTTCCGGAGAGTTAATCTCATTGAGCGCTGCATAGAGTGTTGTGGTCTTTCCACTTCCTGTTGGCCCTGTAACCAAAATAATTCCATGAGAGCTATAGATCAGCCTGTTTATTTTATCCAATTCGTTCTGTGCAAGACCAAGATTTTCCAATTCCAAGAGTAAATTGCTCTTATCCAACAACCTCAGTACAACACGTTCACCAAATGTCGTCGGGATAACAGAGACCCTTACGTCTATATCCTTGTCTGCTATCTTTATCCTGAACCTTCCATCCTGGGGGAGCCTCTTTTCAGCGATATTTAACTTTGCCATAATCTTTACCCTGGAAACGATCGCTAATTGATACCTCTTGGGAGGGGTCAATATATTGTATAATACCCCATCTATCCTGTATCGTATTCTCAAGTCTTTCTGGTACGGTTCGATATGGATGTCACTCGCCCTGGATTTAATTGCTTGGGAAAGGATAAGATTTACAAGCTTAATCACTGGTGCTTCACTGGTGACATCGAGCAGGTCCTCAGCCTCTGCTTCTTCCAATTCACTGAGTATCTGGGTACTGTCCTCTCCATTCATGTCCTGGATTACCTCTTCAGGTGAGTTTGATGCCTGTTCATAGTATCGATTGATCGCGCTTTGTATCTCTCTTTCATTACTGATAACGGATTCAATACGAAGATCGAAAAGGACCCTCAAGTCATCGAGCGGTTGGATGTTGATGGGGTCGGCCACTGCAACGATCATCTTCCCACTTTTTACTTCAATGGGGATCAACTTATTCCTCTTGGCAAAATTGATCGGAATAGAAGAGATGATTGCAGAGTCAACACCGTTTCCTTCTATCTTATTGAAGTACGGCATTTTGAATTGGATACTCAGGGCATCGAGGAGATCATGTTCCTTGATAATCCCCTCTTGTATCAATATCTCTCCAATCCTCTTTCTCTCTTCTTTTTGGAGCAATAATGCTCGCTCAAAGGACTCCTTTGATACCCCTTTGTCTTCAATGAGGATTTCTCCGATCTTTCTCCTATGCATCTTTACACCCTTAAATTATTTAACAAGTAGCTTCATATTCTCTTTTATCTCTTTGGCTCTGTTTTTCTTATTGCGCTCTTTGACTTCTTCGCTTTCGAGCCTCTTCTCTTCACTGATAATTCTCAGATCTTCAGGAGATTTGATAATATGGGGAGTAACAAATACGAGAAGATTTACCTTAGTATCACTTTGGTAGAATGATTTGAAAAACCATCCTAAAATAGGGATACTGCCAAAACAAGGCACTTGAGATGTCGATTTTCTGGTGTCATCTCGTATGAGCCCACCGATTACTATCGTGTCTCCGTCTTCTACGATAACCGTTGTCTTGGCCTGTCTCTTTGTTGTATTGATCGCGCCAATATCGATCTGCTCAACAAAGCTCTTAATCTCCTGAAACAACTTTAATTTCACCATCTTCCCCATACTGATCTGTGGGGTGATGCGTAGTGTAATACCGAGGTCTTTGTATTCAAAGGTTCTGGTTGTTGTGCCAACGTCTGTAACCTGGGAGGTCTTTAAAAAAGGCCTCTCTTCTCCAACAATGATCTCGGCCTCTTCGTTATCCATAGTTAATATATGGGGGGTTGACAGAATATTAATGTCGTTGTCCGACTGAAAGGCACGAATCAAGGCGCCGAGGTTTAAGAACTCCTGATCGCCAAAGGCTATGGTCCCTTTAATTGCACCCAAAAAGAGTCCTGTTGGACTTGCACCATATGGGGTAGCAATTAATTGATCAATACCACTCATCCCTTCTGTACCCATGGGAAGGCTTGTGCCCCCGAACAGGTCAACCTCTCCTGCCTCCGGGGCATCAACACTTCTCCATTCAATACCCAACTGTTTTGTCTTGTCAATAGACACCTCTGCGATGAGGGCCTCAACCAGAACTTGAGAACGCATAATGTCCAGTTTGCCTATTATCTCCTTTAAGACAGAGTAATCCTGGGGAGAGGCCATAATAATAAGCGAATTCGTAGATTTGTCCGCAGTGATTGATACACTTTCTGCCAATACAGTTGCCTTTCCCTTTTCTTTTCCCTTTGCCGGAAGTTTCGTAAGGACAGCGGACATATCCTCTGCAACGGCATTTTCTAAATAATAGACATGGATCCTGTCCTTCCCCCTGGGGGTTGGCTTATCTATCTCTTTTATGAGGTTATGAATCTTACTCGTATCTTGAAGATTGGCATGAATTATTAAAGAGTTTGTTCTGGTATCCGGTATGATCTTTATAGGGCTGGCAGCTGCAACAGGGGATACTTTTCTAGCGGTTGTTCGACGTTTTCCTTTCGAATCAAACAATGAAAGAAGCTCTGAGGATAATGTTTCTGCTGATGCATATTCTAAAGGGATAAATGTTGTCTTCTCCTCTGAGCCTGCAATATCAATCTCTTTTATTATCTTCATCAGACGATGAATGTTTGAAGATACATCAGTAATAATGAGGGTATTAGTCGCAGAATAATCAGCTATATTGCTATTTTTTGAAACCAGGGGGGCAAGCAACTTTTTTATTTCATCAGAATCAGCATACTCTAATGGGATTAACTGGGTTATAATCTTATCCTCTTTCCTAGTGGGAATATAAGATTTTCCCGACTTGGTCTCCACATCTTTGAATCTAGCGTCTCTTGAGTGTATGATCTTGATTATTTTTCCAGAGGGTACAGCTGTATAACCCTTTACCTCCAATACAGATTCAAAGACTCTATAGGCCTGATCTACCGTGATCTTTGTTGGAGATATGATGGTAACCTTACCTTTAACCGTGTCATCAATCACAAAGTTCTTTCCAGTAAGCTCACTGATAAATCGTATAAGCAGCTTTATATCGACATCATCGAAGTTCAATGTAATCATCCTGTCCTTTGATCCTTCTTGCCTTTTCTTGCCGCTCTTCTCAACGGTAGACTCTCTATGTTCACATCTGCCTGTATTGCTAAATATAGGAGAAAATAACCCCCCAAGGATAATACAAACCATTGAAAAATAAACGACCAATTTTTTAACCATATGAAGTTCTCTTCTTTCTCATTTTCTTTTTATTATACCGTTTTATTAATTATAGTTTAAATATACTTGATAATCGACTTTTTTTCAAGTATATTATAGTATCATTAAAAAACCATTATTTACAAGCGCAATGTAGAAAATTCGCACATATTTTATTTGCTTATGATACTAAAAAGGTTTTCCTTACTTATTAAACTTGTCATAATAACCCTCACTGCATGGGTTACTTCCGACATCTTTATTACCATTATATCTTCAAAGTTGGAGGTATCTCCAAAAGCAAAAATCGGAAATAAACTCGACAAGCAAGCAAATACACACAGACACCCTTTGGGGTATTATTCGATTATAACGAGCAAAAATATATTCAACCCCAAATCCAAGATGAGCGATTCTGGTAATACAAATAAACCAATACCAATGCAAGAAGAAAAGCAAATAACTGAGCTGAATATTCAACTCAGAGGTATCATAACAGGAGACCCAAAAGATTCTTTTGCTATTATTGAGGATATGGATAAAAGGAAACAAGACATCTATAGATTGAATGATGATATAAATGGCGCAACTGTAATTGAAATCTTAAAAGACAAGGTGGTCCTCCTAAGAAATGGGCAAAGAGAAGCACTCATTATGAGGCCTCATGAAGAAAACAAACAACGGTTCAAAGCAACAAAGAGAAAAAACCCAAAAGCCGTGGAGAGAATCACAAGCAGCAGGTATGTATTAAGCAAAGAAAGCCTCAACAGTACCATCGGTAATCTAAACGAGTTTATGACCCAGCTCAAGGTAACCCCTCATTTTGAATCCGGCAAACCTGAAGGGTTCCAGATCAGCATGATTAAACCGAGGAGTTTGATTGGGGATATGGGGCTTAGAAACGGTGATATAATCAAAAAAATCAATAATATAACCATTGATAATCCTGAACAAGCAATTGGGGTCTACCAACAATTACAAAATGCTGAGTCATTGACAATAGAGGTACAAAGGGGCAAAAGAATAAAGGTCTTCAATTATGAAATAAGATGATCACTTAAATAAGGACACATGTCCTGTAATATTTTTGTCCTCAATATACAAAACACTGCACAAGACGCTATACAAGACCTTCGTCGAAATTCCTACTCTATCTAATCCATGAATGATATATCCGGCATGGAGGATCTCTACTTACTGCCTATAGAAGCTCTTAAAATAAATAACACAGAAATAGGCTGGGATACTGATGTTTATGGGTATGTCCTAAATGATCCAGTGAACTGGGTAGACCCGGAGGGGTTACATGGAATTTTCTTATTAAAAGGACGAGGAACGTTTATCAATATTCCTAGATTTACTAGGTTTTCAAACCTAAGATACATTCCTCGTACACGAAAAACAAAACTGACAAAAGAGCCAACCCCAAAAGGTGAAGAACTTTTAGACGAGCTGAGACCATTTCCATACCAAAGTCCAACGGGTTCTTATACACCTGACGGG
>JAXHVA010000043.1:0-38602 GCA_034189035.1 Thermodesulfobacteriota bacterium | reverse complement strand
GCAGGATTGGTTTTCCATGCAAAACTGGACCCCTCATGAGTCCACGGAACACGGGAAACCAATCCTGCGAGTCATCTTGACAAAATTAACGATTTGGCTCGAAGGCCATAACTATTATCAAATGGTTAAGCAAGGAATGATAATACAGGTTAGAAATAAATTGAATGTATAAATTATACAGGATGATACAAAAAATTTAGAAAGAGGAATATGAGTTCTACTGACAGATCAAAGCATTAGCCAGATCAAGGAATGGGTTTATAAGCCCGTAAGAGCTGTTACATTAAAGGAACTATATTACTGTGACTAGAATTTCAAAGGATTCATGATACACAGGGGGTCTATGCCATCCAGAGGAAAGTTGCTGAGCGCAGAAGGGTTGGATCTTGCCTTTTCAGGAGCTCAACTCTATGTCTCCCCAGGAGGACATGACACGACCATTTTTCTCACTTTGGGTTATATTCCTAAGGGTGCGTTTACTTATCTTGTCAGACTGATAAAAGAGGAGGTTCAGGTGCTGGGAATTACAGCGCATGTTGATGATCTGTTTTTGGCAGAGATGGTTCCTTCTTTACGACATGTAGGTTTTATTGCGTTCGGCAGGCAGTTTCTGCCTGATCCAGAGTTTCCTCTGAAGGCAAAGGAAGGGAGATTTAAAGATATTCGGCCATGTATCGAATGCAATCAGGGATGCTATGATAAAGTGATGAGATGGCAAAATATCGGCTGTCTCATGAACCCTTCGATAGGAATAACGCTGGAAGGAGAAGATCTGTCCCGTTAATAAACGGAAAAAATACTGATTGTCGGTAGCGGTCCCGGAGCCTTAAGCGTGCTGAGGAATTGGTTAAAAAAGGGCACCAGGTGATCCTCTAAAAAAAAGAAGGTAAACTCGGAGGCCAACTCAATTCCTGTTCCGTTTCTCCAGGCAAATCTGAATTTGTCAAAACCATCGAGTATTTTTCAAACTTGTTTCCAAAACTCGGCGTTAAAATATTCCTTAACTCAGAAGTTGCCCCTTTGTTAGTGGAAAGTAAAAAGCCAGATGGAGTTATTGTGGCAACTGGCTTAGGGCTTTCTGTTCCGCTCATCCCCGGAATTGAAAGAGAAAACGTGATGACAGCTATAGATTTTCTCGAAGGAAAGGTACAAGTTGGCAAGCGAGTCGTTGTGATTCGTGATGGTTGCATTGGCTGTGATACAGTCTTCTTCCTTGCCGTAGAAGGGGCCGTGGATGCCGAAAATGCCCTTTTTCTCAAGGAATGAGGTGGGTTGGACGAAGATTTCTTGATTTCACACATATGGGAAAACAGGTAACGATTTTAGAAACGCTCTGTTCTATCGGAAAAGATATAGGCATTTTGTGCCGCAGACTTGGCCCATAAGATTTGAGTATTACATTAGGAAGACCGGAGGATAGCCCCAATGGAACAGATCCATATCCTGGAGTATCAAAAAGGCTGGCTTGCAGTGGATAAACCCTGCGGATTGAGCGTTCATAATGATTCCAGAAATGACCTTGTTTATGTGCTATCTGAGAGGATTCGTTCAGATGCTTTACTACAAAAGTCTCTTGTGATAAACGACTCCTTTCGGATTCATCCGGTTCACAGGCTGGATAAAGAGACCAGCGGGGTGATACTGCTTGCTACAGATATAAGAGTCTTGCGCAAATTATCTGAATTGTTTATGAAGGGCAGGGTTAAAAAGAGATACCTCGCCCTTGTGCATGGTGGTTTTGATCGGGGGACAAAAAGTCCTCAATATCATATATGGGATTATCCCTTGTCAAAGACAGGGGGTGGTAGAAGAGATCCTATTGGTAAAGGCAGTCTTGTAAACTGTATGACCAGGTACAGGGTCTTACAGCAAAGTTCACACTATTCTTTGCTGGAAATTGAGCTGATGACCGGCCGGAAACATCAGATTCGACGTCATGCAAAACTCTCCGGCCATCCTGTTACAGGAGATATACGATACGGATCGAAAAGATCTATCCGCTATTTAAGAGACACTTTTTCTTACAATCGGCTAGGACTTCATTGCAAATGTCTTGAATTCGTTCCGCCAGGACAAAAAGAAGAAGTCTGCATCACTTCCAAGAATCCTTTAACCGATATGGTTCATCTTCTTTCAGATGATGGATAGAGAATGTATAAGAATAAAAATTGTTCCCTATTTATAGCGTTAAAATGATATGCTATAATAATATAAAACTTGACATGCAAACGTATTTTAGATATACATCCCTGTCAAAATATCACAACCCTGCATGAGAAGTCCTTTATCTGATAGGCTCTCCCCTCTGGCAAGAGAATCTAACATGCAACTGTTTTTAAAAAGTGAGGTTTAATGGAGAATACGATTGTAGGTTTACCCTCTGTAAAGAAAATCACTCCTCTTGTTCTTACGGTCTTCTTTTTGATAATATGCCTCCCTTTTCCAGTAATGGCAGAACAAACAGAGAAGAGACTCAACTTGCTAGCACATACGAACGAGGTAATGTTCAGCATACTCTTTTTTGATGTTGCCTTTGGGAGTATTACAGTAAAGGAAGTGGATAGAGATGGAAACCCTGTTTTTGATGAAAACCATATGCAAAAAGAGAAGACAGTCAGTATCCCTTTTTTAGTCGTGGTTCTCGCTTTTGGCGCAATCTTTTTTACCTTCTGGTACCGCTGGATAAACTTACGTCTGTTTAAACATTCTATTGATGTGATCAGAGGCAAATATGATAGGCCCGAAGACCAGGGTGAAATCTCCCATTTCCATGCATTAACAAGTGCCCTCTCAGCAACTGTAGGGCTTGGCAACATTGCAGGTGTCGCTATTGCAATTCAAACCGGTGGGCCAGGTGCTGTATTTTGGATGGTTTTTATTGCCATATTCGGAATGAGTGCCAAGTTCAGCAGCTGCACCCTGTCTCAACTGTATAGACAGGTGAATCCAGACGGAACTATATCCGGTGGCCCGATGTACTATCTCGATATTGGATTAAGAGAAAAAGGAGGCATTTGGAGGCCCTTTGGAAAAGTCCTTGGCTTTATGTTTGCATTTATGGTCATGGGTGGAGCGATTGGCGGTGGGAATATGTTTCAGGCGAACCAGACAGTTGAGGCATTTGTCAGCACTTTTTCATTGGCAGAAAATGCAAAGTGGGGGCTGGGTATAACCCTAGCTGTTTTTGTCGGTGTAGTAATTCTGGGAGGAATAAAACGGATAGGACTCGCTACTTCGAGGATCGTGCCTTCAATGTGCTGCCTCTATGTCTTTACCTCAATTTTTATTATACTCGAAAACATCTCAAAGATACCAGAGGCACTTTGCCTTATTATTACTATGGCGTTTACGCAGGATGCCTTTTTTGGCGGAATGGTTGGAGTAGTTGTCAGAGGCTTTACCAGGGCTGCTTTTTCAAATGAGGCTGGGTTAGGAAGCGCAGCAATTGCTCATGCAGCAGCCAAAACCGATGAGCCTGTCAGAGAAGGTATCGTCGCAATGATGGGGCCTTTTATTGATACAATCATTGTCTGTTCAATGACTGCAATGGTGGTTATTATAACCGGCGCATGGAGTGATCCAAAGATTTCAGCTGAAGGTGGTAACCTTGGCATTACACTTACAACAAAGGCCTTTGGCAGTGCAATTCCCTGGTTCCCTTATATTTTGACAGGATGTATTGGATTATTTGCATATTCTACCATGATCTCTTGGTGTTACTACGGAGAAAGAGGATGGATATACCTGTTTGACCATTTTGGCGGTGCCGGGTTAAAGACCGTATTCATATTCAGAGTGATCTTTGTACTATTTGTGATTGTCGGCGCAGTCAATAAACTCACCGATGTTCTGGACTTTTCCGATGTGATGATATTGAGTATGGCTTTTCCGAATATTGTTGGGAGTATCATCTTGGCGCCAAGAGTATTGGAAAAGGTTAAGGACTATTGGGAAAGGTATAGATCCGGTGAGATACAACCGATCAATTGATTTTATGAGTCATTAACCTCTTGTATCAGATATAGGGAAATATCGACCTCTTTATTGAATCAAAATTCGATCTTACCTCATCTCTCCCTGTGATAATATCTCCATGACCTGGCAGCAAGTACTCTACATCTAACTTTGATAACCTTTCTATACTCTCTTTTAATAGTTGTCCGCTGCATCCAGGAAAATCCGTCCTGCCAACACCTTGATTGAATACAACATCACCGGTTATAAGGGCCTTCTTTTCTGGCCAATACACAGATATTGACCCGGGGGAATGACCTGGTGTATGAAAGATTTCCAACTCGTTCTTCCCCAATTTGAGATTTCCTTCTTTAAGATAGAAATCTATCTTCATGTCAGGCATCTTCATACCTAACATTCGGGAAAAGCTTTCCCCCATTTTACTGATGAAGGTTTCCTCCTGTTTATGCATAGCGATCATGACCTCATTATGATAAAAAAGCTGGTTCCCTTCAAAATGGTCTGGATGGGCATGCGTTGTGATTATCAGTTTTATCGTTTTGGGATCTATTCCATCACTCTCTACTTGGGATAACAGGTCATTTACCCGATGCTTGTGACCTGTATCAATAAGGGTAGGGATATCTCCTCCCAAATAATAACTATTACAATTATTCTCCATCATATTTATCCAGGGATAGTAGAGTAGGTTGTCTTTTAGCTTCATTTTGTATCTCCATTCTTTTCATTGTTTGCTACTTTCACAAGGTTAATATATATTAATAGGCTTAAGAAAGCAATTGCTTATTGTCAGTAGATATGTACATCGACAATGAATTTGATTGACTTTTTTCAACAAATACACTACATAACAGATAAAAATGATCTGTACTATAACCTTTTAGGAGAATGATTGTTATGCCAGGAGAAGAGAACAAGAGATACCAAAACTTTTTAAAAGAGTTAACTGAACACTTCGAGGATTATAAAAGTCCTGATATCGTTGAATCTGCTGGAGATAGGATCAAGAGGATAAGAGAGACAAAGGGGATATCCCTCGAAGAACTTTCGAATAAAACAGGTTTCCCCATAGAATTGCTGTCACAAATAGAAGACCGGACAGTTTTCCCTCAGATCGGAACCATAATAAAACTTTCCAAGTCCCTAGAAACAGTCTTTGGAACACTCACAGCAGAAGAAGGGGAAGGGGCTTTCTCTATTTTGCGGCACAATGAAAGGAAGGTCGTCTCTCGATCAGCATCGCAAGAAGGACATAATTATACCTATATATCTCTGGCATCCGATGTAAAGAACAGGCACATGGAGTCCTTTATTGTAAAGCTGGAACCAGAATCCCCTAACCAAAAACTATCAACACATGATGGAGAAGAGTTTCTCTTTGTTTTAGACGGAGAAATGAAGGTGAGACTGGGAGAAAAAGTAGAAGTTTTAACTACAGGGGATACGATCTATTATCTCTCAAAGATTCCCCATTTAGTAACCTCCAATAGGAATGGGCCGACCTTTATCCTTGCCGTCATTTATACTGGATCTGAGTAACAATTAGAAAAAAGAAAGTCGTAATCACTAATTTGTCTCTTTATTTGAAGATACCCCAATCGGAGAGACTCAATAGATAGGTTTGTAAATTAAGAAAGGGCAAGCATGAAGCGAGAATATCCTGATTACCCAATACTTGGTGTTGGTGGTATTGTTTTTTTGGATGATAAAATCGTATTGGTAAAAAGAGGAAAAGAGCCGGGATATGGAAGATGGGGTATCCCCGGAGGTGCAGTAAAATTAGGCGAAAACATGGAACAGGCAGTCAAAAGAGAAATCCTTGAAGAGACGAATATCGATGTAGATGTCATCAAAATCGTAAAAGTTATAGACCCAATAATCAGAAGTAAGGACAACCGAGTGAAATACCACTACGTTCTTGTAGACTTTCTGTGTAAATACAAATCCGGAAGATTAAGACCAGATTCAGATGTCCTTGATGCCCGAGCTGTTCTGCTTTCAGAGTTGGCAGACTATGATCTGCCTGAGATTACACAGGAAGTAATAAAGGAGGCATCGGCGATTCACCTTCCTTGAACTTTAACAAAATTCCCTTTCAGTAAACCGAAGCAGGGTTTTTGGGGTGACTATATTGACGAAGCGGAAGATAAATATATTCAAGTTTTTTGTCTTTACCTTCCTTTCAATTACTCTTATGGCCTGCATAAAGGAATCAAGGCCAGCAGGTAAGACAATAGTGATAGGCCTCGAGAGCAACCCAACCAATCTTGACCCAAGACATGCTACGGATGCAAATTCCTACCGTTTAGCTCAGCTATTATATAATCCTTTAATTAAAATGGATTCTCAGTTTCATCCTGTACCTGATATTACTAAACGCTTTACTCAGCCAGACGACACTACATATCTATTTCATCTCAAAGAGGGGATTCAATTCCATGATGGTAAAGAGCTTACCTGTAAAGACGTTAAATATACATTTGACTGCATATTAAATCCTGCTTTAAAATCTCCTCACTTTGGCGCTTTCGAAAAGATCGATTCAATTGTATGCATAAATAAGTACTCTGTTCAGTTCATTTTAAAGGAGCCATTTGCCCCTTTCCTGATCAATTTAGCTGTGATTGGGATTATACCAAAGGATGATATGCAAAAATCCGAGGGTTCCTCTCATAGTGCTCCTGTAGGAACAGGCCCTTTTAAACTGGCAGAGTTCCTTCATGATGAGAGGATAGTACTTCATGCCAATACGGATTATTTCGATGGCAGACCCAAGTTGGAGCGGATAACCTTTAAAATCATACCAGACAGTACAGTGAGACTGTTGGAATTAAGTCAGGGAAATGTTCATTTATTGCAAAACAATATTCCCCCTGATCTCTTTCCTTTTTTAGAGAAAAAGGAGGCCTTAAAGATCGTCAAAAGACCAGGGACAACGTATTCTTATATTGGGTTTAATCTGAAAGATTCCATCTTAAAAGACAGAAGGGTGAGAGAAGCTATTGCCTATGCAATTGATAGAGAGTCGATTATCAGATATATACTAAAGGGACTGGCTCTTCCTGCCAGTGGAATTCTCTCTCCAGTAAACTGGGCTTATGAGGGGAATGTAAAGGTCTATGAGTATAATAATGAAAAAGCACGGGATCTCCTCGATCAGGCAGGGTTCATAGATACAGATGGCAAAGGCCCTCAAATGCGATTTGAGTTAACATTTAAGACTTCTACGGATCAGCTGAGAAAGAGGATCGCAGAGATTATTCAACAGCAGCTCAAAGAAGTTGGAATTAAGATAAATATTCAGAGTTATGAATGGGGGACTTTCTATTCAGATATAAAGTCAGGGAATTTCCAGCTCTATACTCTCTCTTGGGTTGGTATTACAGATCCGGATGTATTATACTATATATTCCACTCCTCCAATATTCCTCCTCATGGTGCAAACCGTGGAAGATATATCAATAAAAGGGTAGACAGGCTTATAGAAGAAGGCAGGATAACACTCGACATGAACCGAAGGGCGAAGATTTACAGTGAGATTCAAAAAATCCTGGCTTTGGAAGTTCCATATGTGAGTCTGTGGTATAGCACAAATGTAGCGGTTATGAATAGAGCTATCCATGGCTATGTAGTGTATCCAGCTGGCGATTTTTTCTCACTCAAAGACGTCTGGATAGAAAACGATTAATGGTTATTTAATGAAAGCTTTTATTATAAAACGTATGCTACTTTTTTTTCCTGTGGTATTTGGCGTTCTCACTCTTGTCTTTCTTCTTATCCATCTGATCCCTGGAGATCCTGTTGATTTGATGCTTGGAGAAAACGCCCTAGCTATAGACAAAGAAAAGCTAAGAGAGTCCCTCCGACTGAATGAGACCTTAGCCGTTCAATACATGCTTTTTATCAAAGGTGTGATAAAAGGTGATCTTGGAGAATCCCTCCATAATAAAGAGCCTGTTATCCATATGATACTAAAGAGATATCCTGAAACCATAAAACTTACTATTGCAGCAATGACACTAGCCTTACTCATCTCTCTGCCAATTGGGATCTATTCTGCGGTAAAACAGTATTCCTTTATGGATAATTGCTCAATGTTCTTTGCTCTTTTAGGGGTGTCAATGCCCAATTTCTGGTTAGGGCCACTGCTGATGATCCTATTCTGCGTAAACCTGGGCTGGTTTCCTATATCAGGCGATGAAGGACTGCGAAGTATTGTTTTACCTGCGGTAACACTGGGAACAGCGATGTCTGCCATACTTTCCAGGATGGTCAGGTCAAGTATGCTAGAAGTAATCAATGAGGAGTATATCGTTACTGCCAGGGCCAAGGGGCTATCTGAGTTAAGGGTTATCTTCAGGCATGCTTTAAAGAACGCACTTGTTCCTATAATCACAGTCATTGGGTTACAGTTTGGTGCACTGTTGGCAGGGGCAATAATTACAGAGACCATCTTCTCCTGGCCAGGGATAGGAAGATTACTCATCCAGGCAATTAACACCAGGGATTACCCGCTGGTACAGGGGTGTGTACTTGCCATATCCATAAGCTATGTGTTGATAAATATCATAACAGATATTGCATACTCGTATATCGATCCCAGGATTAAACTCAATTAAGGAAGGCATAAAAGGGATGTTTCAAAATAGACTCGCTTTTTTGGGGGCATTTATTATTGTTACACTGATTTTCATGGCTATTTTTGCTCCATATATAGCACCATTTGACCCATATGAACAGAACCTGAAAGGCGGTTTAACCTCCCCCAGTAAAGAGCACCCCTTGGGACAGGACAGACTGGGAAGGGATAACCTGAGCAGGATAATCTACGGTTCAAGAGTCTCTATTTTCGTTGCTATCTCTGTAATCGGAATATCTCTTTTATTGGGTACGTTCATCGGTTGTGTTGCGGGATATAATCGCGGTTGGATAGATGAACTGCTTATGAGGGTTGTTGATATCCTTCTTGCATTTCCAGGCATTCTTTTAGCCATTGCAATGACAGCCGTTCTTGGCCCGAGTCTTAAGAATATTGTATTGGCCCTCTGTATAACAGGATGGGTGGGTTATGCCAGAATTGTAAGAGGCCAGATACTTACTGTAAAAGAGCGGGAATATGTTGTTGCAGCCAAGGCCTTGGGGGCCAATCCAGTCAGGATAATAATGCACCATATCCTGCCAAATATCCTTTCTCCCTTGATTGTTGAAGCTACCTTTGGCATGGCAGGTGTTATATTGGCTGAAGCGAGTTTAAGCTTCTTGGGGCTTGGAACCCAACCTCCAACACCAAGTTGGGGAAGTATGCTGAACGAAGGAAGACAGTTTCTTCTGGTTGCCCCTCATATGACTACATTCCCGGGCTTGGCTATTATGATTGTTGTTCTGGGTTTCAACTTCCTTGGAGACGGTTTGAGGGATAGACTTGATGTGAGGAAGGATTAAAAAGAAGCAGAGAATAACCGAAGGGAAAAAGAGACAATAACCCGATGAGGTAAAAAGAAAGGAGGTATAATATTTCCATTTTGTTTACACCAATGAAGATCGGAGATTTACAGATAAACAATCGATTCGTTCACTCTGCAACACACGAGTGTATGGCAAGTGAAACTGGTTTTGTAACAGATCGTATAATCAGAAGGTATGAAAAGCTGGCCAAAGGAGAGATAGGTCTCATTATTCCAGGATATCTTTACGTCCATCCGTTGGGCCGTGCAGCAAAATATCAGACAGGGATACATTGCGATGAAATGATAGATGGGTTACAAAAACTGGTAGACACGGTTCATCAATATGGAGGCAAGATCGTATTTCAGCTTGTACATTCAGGCAGGCAGACAACAAAAGAAATCATTGGCCAAACTCCTATTGCACCCTCAAAGAAGGGCAGAGACCCTATGTTACTCGTAAAACCGAGGGAAATGAGTGAAGAGGAAATCCGGGAGATAATCAAATCCTTTGGCAATGCAGCCAAGCGTGCTGCTCAAGCAGGTGCAGATGGGATTCAGCTACATGGTGCCCATGGGTATCTAATCAACCAGTTTCTCTCGCCCTTTTTCAACCATAGGAAGGATGCATGGGGAGGATCAGATGAAAACCGATTTCTCTTTTTAAAAGAAGTCATCCTGGAGATCAGAAAAAAGATACCCAAAGGTATGCCAATCTTCATAAAGCTCAATACGCAAGATTACACTCCAAAGAAAGGGATTACTCCTGAATTGGCCAGAGAATATGCAAAGAGATTGAAATTTCTGGGCATAAACGGAATAGAGGTAAGCTGCGGTGTATTGAGTTACTCGGTA
The DNA here is from genome assembly GCA_034189035.1 of Thermodesulfobacteriota bacterium. GTDB lineage: Bacteria > Desulfobacterota > UBA8473 > UBA8473 > UBA8473 > JAUXFK01. The sequence continues at coordinate 28,328 of JAXHVA010000043.1, read as the reverse complement.
TTCAACGTCATGAGGGGCGATGTCCCTACAAAAGAGTTGGTGGTGAACTTACCTTGGTGGAAGAAACATCTGGCCAGAATTATGCTGAAGAGGATGGTTGGAAAGTTTGATCTTCAGGAGGGGTACAATGTCGAGGCTGCTAAGCTTATTAAGCCCGTATTGGGGGAACTCCCCTTGTTCGTTGTTGGTGGTTTGAGAAGGGTTTCTCATATGGAGGATCTGCTTGAGAAGGGGTATGCGGATTTTATCTCTATGAGTCGTCCCTTCATCAGACAGCCTTCACTGGTAAAAGAGATCAAAGAGAGGAAAGCAAAAGCCGTATCTTGCGTTTCGTGCAATAAATGTCTGGCTGCTGTTGCAAACGATATGCCCGTGGCCTGCTATAATAAGAAATTTCCTGTATTATCGTAACAAACAACGACTAGTTCTCACGGAAAGTTGTAACGGCAACGGCCCAGGTTTAGAATTTGACCATCGTCGAAGCTTGCTGATAGCTTTCTATTTCATAGGACTAAATAATACCAAAATAAAGAAAGGAGACAAAAAATGGATTATAAAAACATACTCTTTGAAAAGAAAGATGGAATTGCCAAGATAACCATAAACCGGCCACACGTGATGAATGCACTTGATGGACCGACCTTCTCAGAGATGGCCTATGCATTTAATGATATAAAGAAAGATGAAACAACTGGTGTCGGAATTATTACAGGTGCAGGTAAGGCCTTTTCATCAGGGGCAGACTTCAAGTTTTTAGCAGAACTTCGCAAGAGGGGTATAGAGAGTTCAGATGCAAATCTGGAGGACATCTTTGAAATCATTGAAACGATAAATAAGCCTATAATTGCGGCAATTAATGGCCATTGCATTGCCGGTGCTTTTGAGTTGATACTGACCTGTGATATTATAGTTGCCTCTGAGAATGCGCTTTTGGGTGATACTCATGCCCGCCTTGGACTGGTAATGAATGGGGGAGGTACACAACGATTGCCTCGAATAGTAGGGATAATGAAGGCAAAAGAGATATTTTTCACCTGTGATTTGCTAAGTGCAAAAGAAGCAGAACATATCGGCTTGGTTAATAAAGTAGTTGCACCGGAAAAACTTGATGAGACAGCTTTGGAGATAGCGCAGAAGATGTTGGGAAATAGCCTCCCAGCAATTGGCCTTTTGAAGGAATGTATCAATAAAGGGATGGAAGTAGACCTGGCATCCGGTCTTAAGTTGGAAAGAGAGCTTGCCGCTACTTTCACCTACCCTGATATGGCACAGAGGATGCAAGCTTTTGCACAGAGGGAAAAAAAATAACGGATTTCTGGTTGAACCCATGACAGCCTTCAGAGTTAATGTAGAGGTATGTCATGGGTACAGCCGAATTTCATAACAACCCTCTTCAGATTTTTCAAAGGCATCTACAATAATCCCCTCTAGAAGGCCAGCATCACTCACCTTCAGTTCATCAAACATAAAGGAATCCATGATTCCCATGACAATAACCATACCTGCTATGATGATATCAGCCCTTTTTTTTCCTAACCCGTTGAGGATACGTCGTTTTTTGAGAGGAAGTCTTATCAGCATGTTGTATATACGCTGTATAGATTCTCTGGTTAAAAGGTAACCATTAATTCTGTCTGGGTTATAGGTTCTCATTTCTTGATCTAATGCAGCCAGTGTCGTGATTGTTCCTGCGGTTCCAACTAAATGAAATGAGGAAGACCCGATCCATGTTTCAGGCATATACCGAGTAATAGATGATATACTCTTATCGATAAAATATCTCATATCGTCCAGCTCTGATCGCATTGGTGGGTCAGACTGGATAAACCTTTCAGTCAGATACACGGCCCCCAGATGCAAACTATAAGCTGTTATTGGGTTTTTCCCGTTAGCAATAAGAAGTTCCGTGCTTCCTCCTCCTACATCTATTACCAGAATATTATCTATGAGACAGCCCATGGCCGAAACGATACCGAGAAAACAGATTCTGGCTTCTTCTATTCCGGAGATAATCTTTATCTTTAAACCAGTGCTCTTATAAACTCTCTTTAAAAATTCATCTCTATTGTTTGCTTCTCTAAATACACTGGTAGCAACAGCGAATGTCTCTTTTGTTTTGTACTTTTTTGTTAAATTTGAATATCCTTTTAAAACACCAATACTCCTTTCGATTGCACCTGGTAATATCTCCCCCCCTTTTACGAGATTCTCCCCCAACCGTGTGATTTCCATCCTATGTAAAACCCTCTTCAACTCGCCATTCTTGTCTAAATCAGCGATTAAAAGGCGGATTGTATTTGTACCTATATCAACAGATGCGAATCGTGTCATTGTTCCATCTCTTATTTTAGTACTGTTCGAATTAGAAAGAACCTATGTAACAAATATCCCGCTTGATTTTTTAAAGGAAATCCTTTTTCAGGAGAAACGGCATAAAAATGAAGTGTGGGAGAAAGTAGAGTACTTCAAATGGGGGAAATAGATTAATGAAGAGAATCGATAAGGGCATATGCCAACGAGCCTTTAATTCCTTTTTTTATATAATTATCAAAACTAAAATACGGTCTCTTTATAGTATCTCTTTAATAATCCACTCTTTCTTTTAGCTCTTTACCTGCTTTAAAATAGAGGGTCTTCGTATTGGGAATACTTACAAGATCCCCTGACTTGGGATTCCTCCCGCATCTAGCATCTCTGTTCTTTACCTTAAAGCTTCCAAAACCACGAATTTCGATCTTTTCTCCCCTTTTTAAAGCATCGATCATACTATCAAATATAATATCTACAATAATTTTCATATCTTTCTTAGTGATGTCCGTTAACTTTTCGGATACCAACTTAATCAGTTCACTCTTTGTCATACATTTTCCTTTCATTAATAATGCGATAAACCGGCAGGAAAGAGGATTATTATTTCAAAAACTTGCTTTTAAAAGGATATAGTATAGAGCGGTCTTCATCGATTCGGCATAAACTGGTAATTAAATCTATGTGTTTCATTATTGATGAGATCAATAAAATGATTGGATAGATGTCTAAAAAGAAAATCAAATAATGAAAACCCCTTTTGAGGTGGGTAAACGACCTTTGGCTCACCTGTAATACCAGTATATTCAGCTGCCATTGATATGGTATCCTGTAATGTGCCAAGCGAATCTACTAAGCCTAATTCCTTTGCCTGTTCTCCTGAAAATATTCTTCCATCTGCAATCTTAATGACATCTTCTCTTTTTAATTTTCTCCCATTAACGACCGCTTCTATAAACTGATTGTGGACACTATCGATAACCCCCTGGAGTATATTTCTCTCTTCATTGGTCATGGCTTTAAAAGGAGACATTACATCCTTAAACTCACCGCTTTTAATCAAAACACTCTTGAATCCGATCTTTCTCATGAGCTCTTCTACATTTGCAAACTGAATGATTACACCAATGCTCCCAGTAATTGTGCCGGGGTTTGCTACGATCTTTTCTGCGGCGCACGCAATATAATAGCCACCTGAAGCCGCAACTGACCCCATAGAGGCCAATATCCTTTTCTTATCTTTATACCTTATCTTCTTTATCTCTTCATAGATTTCCTGGGTTGGGCCTATACCACCTCCTGGAGAGTCGATTCGTAGCACAATTGCCTTTATCTGTTCATCCTTTTTGAACATCAAGAGATGATCGATGATAGTCCTTGAGTCTTTAATCGTCCCCTCAATGTTCACTACAGCAATCTTTTTGTCTGTAACAAAAGAGAAATTTCCTTTTGTTGTGCTCGTTAAGGTAAAGATAGATACAAAGAAGATAACAAGGAGTATTGCAACAACTATAAGACCGATGAATACAGGCTTTCTTTTCATTTTATGTTTCTCGTTCTGCTTTTTGTTCCAATTCTTCTTTAATCAATTCTCCCAAATTGGAGGTCGCATTACTTTGGTTATTCAATATTTTTTGAATCGTTACTTTTTCTGAAGTTTCATCTAACTGCTTAATGCTTAATCCAATCTTTCTTTCTTTCTCCGACATATTTATTATCAAAGCAGTTACTCTATCTCCTACCTTTGCAAATGCATCGGGACTTTCTACTTTTTCCTTGCGAATCTCTGAGACATGAACCAAACCTTCAATCCCCTCTTCTAATTCAACAAAAATACCAAAATCTGTAACATTGGTAACATTTCCAGATACAGTCTGGCCCACTATATATCTTTTTGAAATCGTATCCCAAGGGTCTGCTTCGAGTTGTTTGATACCCAGAGAAAACCTTTCGTTTTCTTGGTCAATGTTTAAAACAACTGCCTCTATATGTTGACCTTTTTGATATAATTCCGATGGATTCTTAATCTTTTGCTTCCAGGATATATCCGAAACATGAATCAAACCGTCAATACCTTCCTCTATACCTATAAAAAGGCCAAAATCCATCACATTCTTGATTGTACCTTCAATCCTTGTGCCTATCGGATATTTTTCTTTAACAATATCCCAAGGATTTGGTTCTACCTGTTTTAAACCCAATGATATCCTCTTTTTAGATGTATCAATGTCTAAGACTACAGCTTGAACAACATCATCTAAGGACACAATCTTTGATGGATGCCTGATTTTTTGGGTCCATGACATCTCAGATATATGGATTAAACCTTCAATCCCCTCTTCCAATCGGATAAAGGCACCATAATCAGTCAGGCTCACAACCTTTCCTGTAACCCTTGAACCGATTGTGTAGTTTTCCTCGGCTTTGCTCCATGGATCATCTGTGATCTGCTTCAACCCCAAAGACACCCTTTGTGATTCCTTATCATACTTTATGACTTTAACCTTTATCCTATCTCCAATTGAGCATATATCATGAGGGTGTTTCACCCTACCCCAGGATAGATCTGTAATGTGTAATAGTCCATCAACCCCCCCTAAATCAACAAAGACACCATAATCTGTAATATTCTTTACTAGGCCTTCAACGATTTGCCCCTCTTCTAGTATCTTTAGGGTCTCCTCTCTCAATTCTTCTCTTTCTTTTTCAAAGATAGCCCTCCTTGAGAGAACGATATTCCTCTGTTTTTTATTGAACTTTAATATTTTAAACTTAAACGTGTTTCCGATTAAGTCGTCCAAATTCCTCACAGGACGTATGTCAACCTGGGAGCCGGGCAAAAATGCCCTTACCCCAATATCTACAGCCAATCCACCTTTTATTCTGGAGATGATCTTACCCTCAATTACGTCATCCTCGTTGTATGTCCTACTGATCTCATTCCATACTTTTAGATTATCCGCTTTATCTTTGGATAGAACTACAATCCCGTCTTCATTCTCTCTTCTCTCCAATAAGACCTCTACTTCATCCCCTACAGCAATGGTAAGTTCACCATTTTCATCCTTGAATTCTCCAATGGAGACCTGTCCTTCAGACTTATAACCCACATCTATCATTATATAGTCTTTGGTAACTTGAACGACTGTTCCTTTTACTAGTTCACCTTCTTGCAACTTACTCAAACTGCTTTCGTAGAACTGCTCCATCTCAATTTCTTTATCATCTTCCTCACTATTAAACGATGAGAATGCATCATCCTCTTTGTTTTCTGGATTAGACTCCTCATCATTTATTGTTTTGTTATTGATTTTTTCCTCCATTAAAAGAAAATCCTCCTCAGTTTTTTTGTTAACATCCCTCAAACTCTCCAATAATCCCTAATATTTTCTTTATTACTTCATCTATGGTGATATTCGTAGAATCAATATGGTAAGCACCTCTGGCCGGTTTCAAAGGTGCGAGTTTTCTTAAACTATCGTTACGATCTCTGCGTATTATTTCCTTTGTTACGTCTTCTAATGTAACATCCTCTCCCTTTGCTAAAAGTTCTTTGTATCTTCTCTTTCCTCTTTCTTCCACAATGGCATCTAGATATATTTTGATATCCGCATTGGGGAATACCACAGTTCCGATATCCCTTCCTTCTATGACAACTCCCCCACCTTCTCCCATTTTTCTCTGAATTTGGAGTAAAGCGTCCCGCACAGCCTTTTTAGCAGAAACATCAGATGCTAGCATACTTAAACCAGGAGATCTTATATCCTGTGTAATGTCTTTACTGTTCAGTATAATCCTTGTAGAATCATTTTTTTTACAAAAAGAGATGTCAATATCTGTGCACATCCTAAAAAGCGTATCATCATCTTCGATATCAATATTTCTCTTAAGCATACTATATGCAACAGCCCGATACATAGCTCCGGTATCGATATATATATAATTCAATCTTTCTGCCAGTAACTTACTTATTGTACTTTTCCCTGCACCTGATGGGCCATCTATAGCAATGATTAATCTCTTATTCATATATTAATCAATATTTGGAATATTTTCAACTTTTTAATGCAATTCAGTGTAATATTGAAAAGAGTTTATCTCGAAATCCAGGGAAAGAAGTGTCGATGCATGATGTGTCTTTTACAATGGTTCTCCCTGATGCTCTAAGACCAGCAACGATCAGGGACATGGCAACTCGATGATCTCCGTAACTCTGGCATTCACATCCGTGTAAATGATTATTCCCGGATATTATCATACCATCATCGAATTCCTCCACATCTACCCCAAACTTCAGTAATTCACTGGCCATAGCCTTGATTCTATCCGTCTCTTTTACCCTGAGTTCCTGGGCATCTTTTATGACTGTTTCACCTTTCGCTACTGATGCTGCAATGGATAATATGGGAAATTCATCTATGGTTTTGGGTATGAAAGGGCCTTCAATTCTAACGCCTTTTAAAGGGCTGCTTTTAACTAAAATATCGATTACAGGCTCTCCACCTGTCTTATCTTCTTGCAATATTTGAATGTCCCCTCCCATCTTTCTCAATATCTCTATTACTCCAATCCTGCTTGGATTTGCCCCAATCTTCCTTAATATGACTTCTGAACCCGGAATAATCAATGCAGCAACAATAAAAAAAGCCGCGGATGATATGTCTCGAGGAATATCAATATCCCTCGGTTCGAGTTCTGATCCGCCGAATAGACTGACTGTATTACCCTTTCTATTTAAGCTGACACCAAAACGCTTCAGCATTCGCTCAGTATGATCTCTGGATAGCCAAGGTTCACTCACTTTTGTAACACCATCAGTATAGAGACCTGCAAAAAGAATGGCTGACTTCACCTGAGCACTTGCAATGGATGAATTATACTCTATCGGAGTTAATCTTGCCCTATTAATACAAAGAGGGGCAAACTTTCCATCTTCTCTTCCCCAGATATTCGCACCCATTAAGCTAAGAGGGGAAACAACCCTCTTCATAGGCCTTTTTCGAAGGTACCTATCCCCATTAATTACAGAAAAAAACTGTTGCCCACAAAGCAGACCGGTTAACAGACGCATTGTTGTTCCAGAGTTACCAGCATTGATAATATTTGTAGGTTCAGTCAAACCGTGAAGACCTCTACCATGTATTGTTAACTCATCGTTATCGGTCTTTTTAATCTTAATGCCCATCAATTGAAAGGCATTAATGGTTCTCAAGTTGTCTTCGCCCTTTAAAAGGCCCTTTATACGGGTCTTTCCCTTTGCCAATGAGCTGATAATAACGGCCCGGTGTGATATAGACTTATCTCCGGGTATTGTAACCTCTCCTTGTAAGCTTCCTTTTCTTTCGACAATTATCTTTTCCAATATAAGTCCAACTCAATTAACCCTTTTTAAGGATCTTCTTAACGTTCTCGACCTTTCAAATTCAGATACCAATTTTTCAGAATCTCCTTGTGCGATCGCCTTCTTTAACTCTTCTATGGATGACATAAAATAAGATATGCTGTTCAGTATATTTTCCCTGTTCATCATAAAAATATCTTTCCACATAACCGGGTCACTTGCTGCTACTCGAGTAAAGTCCTTAAGACCACCGGCAGAGTATTTTATAATATCTTCTTTTATATCCTCCATACGGATGATAGTGTTTATTAGAGAAAATGCGACAATATGGGGCAAATGACTCACTGCAGCAAATATCTCATCATGTTCCTCCATATCCATTAGCATTACAATAGATCCAACTTCCTCCCACATGTTTTTTATTCTTTGTAGGGCATTTGGATTGGTCTTATCAGTTGGAGTAAGTATACATTTATGTCCAACAAATAGTGAAGAACAGGCTGCATCAATTCCAGAGTCTTCCTTTCCTGCAATAGGATGACCACCAATGAAATATATATTATCAGGGATAAATCCTTCAACCCCTCTTACGATATCTCTCTTTATACTCCCAACGTCTGTAATGATACACCCTTTTGGAACCTCTGGGACTATCTTTTTTACTAAATCTACAATGACTCCTGAAGGGGTAGCTACAATTACCAGTTCTGCATCAATAAGTCCATCAGTGAGATGTGTAGTATAACTGTCGATTGCTCCTAAATCAATCCCTTTTTTCAGATTTCTTTCATTTCTGGCTATTCCAACGACATCTTTAAAAAGTTTTTTTTGCTTGGCAGCCTTAGCCAGGGAGCCTCCGATCAACCCAACACCAATGATTACAACCTTATTAAAGACTGACAGCACTTTTTTAAATTCCTTCTTGCTCAACTAACGATTTTCTTCTTTTAACTGCTCCTTGGATAGGAGCCTAATACCTTTAAAAATAAGGATTTTTCGTCCAATTCCTCTAATGCCTTTTTCACATTTTTATCAAATATGTGGCCTTCCATATCCAAGAAGAACATGTATTCCCAGGCTCTCTTTTTAAGAGGTCGCGATTCAATCTTCGTTAGATTTACGTTGTTTTTTGCAAAGGGTTCAAGCATTCTATATAGAATGCCCACCTCATCTTTAATGGAAAACATAATCGATGTTTTATCATTACCGCTTTTTTCAGACTCGCTTTTACCAATCACTAAAAATCTGGTAAAATTGTTTATATTATCCTCTGTCTTTCTTTTTACTATTTTTAAATCATAGTAAGATGCGGCATACTCGCTGGCAATTGCAGCTACCGACATGTCGTCCGATGCACTCTTAGCTGCTGAAGCGGTACTTGCCACATCAATAATAGGTATATTTGGAAGGTTACGATCGAGCCAGTTTCTACATTGCGCGATCGCATGAGGATGAGAGTATACCTTTTTAATGTCTTCCATCCTCCCTGTTTTTGACATAAGATGATGAGATATCTCTAGTAAAATCTCAGCGCTTATTTTAAGATTTGATTCTATAAACATATCCAAGGTGTTGCTGACCACCCCTTCGGTCGAATTCTCTACAGGTACTACCCCAAAATCAGCCCTGTCCCTTTCTACTTCAGAGAAGATCTCAGGTATATTTCTCTTTTCGATAAAATTGGATGACTGACCAAAATGGCTGATACTCGCAAGGTGGGTAAAAGTCGCTTTTGGACCTAAGTATAGAACATGAATATGTTTTTCAAGTGACAAAGAAGCGGAGATGATCTCTTTGAATACAGGTTTAATTGCTTTGTTTGGAAAAGGACCTCTATTGATACTTATGAGTCTCTCATAGATTTTGAGCTCTCTATCCGGTGCATAAAAATCTAAATTATTTGCTATTTTAGTTTTTGCAATTTTGATTGCTGTTTTTGCTCTTTCATTAAGCAAATCAAGAATTTCAGTATCTATTTGGTCTATTTTCCCCCGCAAAACATCCAATTCTCTTTGTAAATTCAGATTGCTGCCTTTCTTATTATTTAATCCTTGCGTATACATCCCTATACCATCATTTTACCCAAACGAAAATTTCTGAAAGAAAATCGTCGATATGTTTTCTCTTTAGATAAATCTGAATTCATTGATCCCACAGAGAAAGTTCTGAAAACGACTGGAGTGAGCAATGGACTTATCAAGAAATTTATCTGGGTAAAGTAAAAAAGGATTTTAAAATTAGTCTAATGAATAATAAGGTTAGCTTATAACTTAATTATACAGAAATTGCAACCTTTTTTACTCATATGATTAAAATTTCCATAGATATCATGATGAGTTAGTGCCATCCACAAAAGAGGAAAGTGTATAAGGGGTTTTAGAGTTTCAATAAGGATATGTATTAAAGGCTCAACTAGTTGAAAATAAATATCTTTTGCTTTGTCAAGATAGAGAAGGCCAACGATTTGATAATGTAGATCGATCTCTTTATATTGAGTATTAATTTTGGCGTTATGTTAAATAAAAAACTATCGTACGCTTTAATGACAATCAAAATTTTATATTAGATCTGAATTTACTTGACATAGAATACGTATACGGTTTAAGCTCAAAAAAATTATATCGTTTTTTAATGCATAGTAGAGAGATAAATGAAGGATAAGATTATCCAGAGTTTTTTGGAAAGCGCAAATTTAAAGGTAGTGTTTGCGAAAAAAAATATCGATCAGATCATCAGGACAGTAGAAACAGTTGCGGATGCTATACACCAAGGGAACAAGGTTATTCTCTTTGGCAACGGAGGAAGCGCTGCTGATGCCCAGCATATTGCTGCAGAATTTATAAATCGTTTTATAATAGATAGACCTCCTCTTCCTGCGATTGCGTTGACTACAGATACATCTGTAATTACAAGTATATCAAATGACTCTGACTTTTCTTGCGTTTTTTCCAAACAGATAAAAGCACTGGGAAAAGAGGGCGATGTCGCTTTCGGGCTCAGTACAAGCGGAGATTCTGAAAATGTTATCAAGGCGTTATATACTGGAAAGAAATTGGGGATAAAAACAGTTGGAATAACAGGCAAAGACGGGGGAAGGATCGCCAGTATCGTAGATATCTCATTAAACGTAGCCTCTAGCAACACTGCTCGCGTACAGGAGGTCCATATTGCAATAGGTCATATTATCTGTGAAATGGTTGAATTGTTACTATTTAGAAAATGACCCTGATGGTTTGCTTAAGGAGTATGATTGAGACATGTTCTTGTTACGTAAAATGGGAGAAATAAGAAAGATTACGATAAGTACTGGAAAGATATCAATACATGGAGAGTTAACAGATACCCAGACTGCTGATGCTATCTGGAATGCTCTTCCCATAAATGCGGACTGCAATAGATGGGGAGGCGAGTTATACTTTGAGATACCAATTCGTGCAGACCTGGATAAACAAGCTAAGGACACAGTTGATAGAGGAGATTTGGGTTTTTGGCCAACAGGCAACGCATTTTGTATCTTCTTTGGCCCTACACCCATAAGCACTGAAGAAGAGATTCGTCCTGCGAGTGCTGTAAATATTGTAGGAAGAATTGTAGGGGATACTAACGTACTGAACAAAGTGTCTCCTGGAGAGAGAATACGAATAGAAAAGTATAGACCTTAAAAAGCGCTAATATGGAGACGCCCAGCATTCTAATAGTAGAAGATGAGGAATACCTCGGAAGACTCTATTGTGAAATCCTCGGAGATTATGAAGTTGAAATCGTCAAAGATGGTTTTAAGGCTTTAGCTAAGGAAAAAAAATATGAGCTCTATATTGTGGATATTGGTCTGCCTGGTATGGATGGATTAGAAACGATAGAAAGGCTCAAGCTAGCCAAAGGCAAGATTAAAACAATCGTAATAACAGGCTATGATATCGAAAAGCACGCAAAAGACTTTGAGAGAATTCTAGTCAACGGAGCCCTCCAAAAACCTTTTAAGGTGCTCGAGTTATTAAATAAAGTAGAAGAGGTCTTAAATGATAACTAGTCCCCATCCATAAATAGCCCCCTCTGCCCAATCTCTGTGTCAAGCTTAGATTTTAATTGTGAAATATCTCAGTATATTCAAGCGGGTAAAATCTTTCCCTTCATTGAACGTGAATAAAATTGCTCATTTCTCGATGGATACTAAGGTGAGGCTTTAATGGGAAAGGACTCAAGCGAGTTTTCGATTCATAATGAATCTTGAAATACTTTCCCTGGATTGAGTATATTATTCGGATCAAAAACCTTCTTAATCTTCTTCATTACCTGGACCTCTAAATTTCCCAGTTCCATATTGAGATAAGGGACCTTTGTAGTACCAATTCCATGCTCTCCGGATAGTGTTCCTCCAATATCCAATGTAGCTTGAAATATTTCTTTTACTGCCTTTTTTGCCAAATCTGACTCTTTTTCATTCTTTTTGTCTATCATTATATTCACGTGGATATTACCATCTCCAGCATGTCCGAAATTAACAATCTTTAAGTTGTATCTCTTTGCAATTCCATTGATTGTCTTCAAAATATCCGGTATCTTACTTCGAGGAACTGTAATATCTTCGTTGATCTTTGAAGAGCTTATTTTAAATAAAGAAGGAGAGATTGCTCTTCTTGCCCTCCAAAGGTTTTCCTTACTCTGCGTATCTCCAGCGATTTCTGCCCTGTCCGCCTTGTTTGCAAAGCATATCTGTTTAATCTTAGAAGCATCCCTATTCACTGTCTCACAATTGCCATCTACTTCTATAAGCAGAATCGCCTCCGCATCAACTGGCAAACCAATTCTTAAAAAGTCTTCCACGCATACAATGGCATTTTGATCCATAAATTCAAGGGCAGAAGGGATTATCTTTGAAGCGATAATATCGGAAACAGTCTTTGCTGCATCATCGAGTTTCGGGTAAATCCCCATGATCGTCTTGCTTGACTCGGGTTTTGGGAGTAACTTAACGATTACCCTGGTAATAATTCCAAGCGTACCTTCGGAGCCGACAATTAGCTTTGTAAGGTCGTATCCAACAACACCTTTTACTGTTTGAACTCCTGTTGAAATAATCTCAGACGTAGGTAAGACCACCTCCAGGCCAATAACATAGTCCTTGGTCACGCCGTATTTAACTGCCTTTGGGCCGCCTGCACACTCAGCCACGTTCCCACCTATCGTTGAGAAGCTTAAACTTGCAGGATCTGGGGGATAGAATAACCCTTGTTTTTCGACTTTTTTCTGAAAATGACCAGTGACCACACCGGGTTCTACAAAGGCAATCAGGTTTTCTGAATCGATGGAGAGAACCCTGTTGAATCTGGCCATACAAAGAACCAGCCCCCCTTTTATAGGGAGTGTTCCTCCAGAGAACCCTGAACCAGCACCTCTGGGGATTACAGGAAAACTCTTATGATTTGCAATCTTTAAGATCTCAGATATCTCGTGGGCATTCGCAGGAAAAACAACTAGATCAGGAAGATACCTCTCATTGGTAGCATCGTAGCTATAACAGATCCTCTCTTCCAATTCGCAATAGACGTTTTCCTTCCCTACAATTTTTTTTATTGTATTTACTATATTTCTTTTTAACATCTATCCTTCCATCAAGGTTATCTTTGGGAATACAAATCCTCCATCAGGGATAATATATGTAGAAGGCTTGTCTCCCAGCATATCATATGCAGTAGATAGGGCCTTATCGATTGTATCTGCCGGAATCATCGACATTCTCTTTATATCCTTATTATTTAGTTCACAGACAAGGATAATCCTCGTCTTCTTTGCCTTCATTAAAGTAGCGTAAGCCGTCTGTCCGTTGATTTCAAAGTTCTTTCTTAATGCCTTTTCAAGATTCATCAGATCATTATATTGAAACCAATTGAGGAAGGTTGGATTGCCAAAGCCCTCTTGGCATCTTGCAAGAACGATCATCACACCATTTTCTTTTAGGGCATTTATCGAATGATCGATGCTCTTGTGGGCCTGGATAAAGTTTAAATCCTTAGGGAAGCCACCGCTGCTTACTATAACAAGATCGGCCTTTTCCTCAAGTTCAGGGCTAAAATTCTCTGAAAGAAAGTCACACCCTTGCAAATGAGCGGATACATAATCCCCTGAAACAATTTTCAAGATCTCTCTATGTGGGGAAAGAATTGTATTGAAGAGAAATTTTGGACATACCATCTCACAAGCCTCAATCATAAGGCTATGAAACGGGTTGCCGTTTAACACAGCGGTTGTTGCCATCGGGTGTCTTCCTCCGAGTTCAGGAGGGTTTAAAACCCGAAGGTGTGCAGCCACACAACTTTCAAAGGAAGCCACACCAGGTAATATAGCTTTTCTGCCTCCTCCAAAACCGGCCAGATAATGAAAACCTATACTTCCGGTTAAAAGGATTTTATCACTCTCAGCCACTAGGGTGTTTATTTCAACCTTTATACCGCTATCGGTTTTCCCCAAATAAGTAAGATGCTTTGAATCAAACGCATTATGATTATGTACACTTACTTTTTTATCAACTTCATCTCCAACGATCATTCTGAGTTCATTAGGTGACTGCTGCCGATGGATTCCCAGGGCAACAACTACCCTGATATCGTCATTGTTTATGCCTGCCCTCTTCAGCCGATCAATCAAGATGGGAAGGTATATATGAGATGCTGTGTAACGGGTGACATCGGAGACAATTACAGCTACCTTGTCTCCTCTTTGGAAAAAATCATCAAAAGGAGTACCATTGAAAGGAGAGTTCAACGCGGATTCAATGAGTCTATCCGTATCTTCCGGAATTGGGACTTCTTTTGGTTTAATAATCCCCAAGAGGTTTTCAGAATGGATATTGAAAGAAAGTTTTTTCTTGCCATACTTTAGTGTAATCGAACGCTCTTTCATTTGAATTCTACTAAAAGGGACTCAATTGAGCTAAAATGGCTATTGACTTGACTCAGCAAAGGCGGTTACGGTTATACGTGTAACTTATCTGAAGTATAGTGAGCGTTGAGAAAGAACAAGAGATTGTTTATTGGTAGAGATTCACAAGAAGATACATTTGTGATTGCCCAATGCAAATGATGAATATTTGTTCTTTCTTTATGCTCACTCACTAGCGATTTTTACATGGGTTATAAATGTAACCGCCTTTGCTGTGACCGATTTTTTATCGAATAAATCAATAACCATTTGAATTAATTTAGGTGTCAACTCTTTTTTTTACTGATCAATTTCGCAACAACGAATCCAATAATCGCTCCTATGGCTAATGTTGAAGGTATAAAAACGATCTTTGACATGCTAAGGTCCCAAAAGAGAAACTCAAGACTAACTACTTCAGTGTTTTGAATGAGAATTGCCGCAAACAAGACAACGAGTACTATAATCGCAATGTTTTTAGGTTTCATATGCAAATTCATCTCCTTTCCACTTAAAAAAAATGTAGGATAGACCAGAAATATGATCTGCTAATTTTTACCAGAGCTTTTTCTGCCTCTTTTCCCGGGCAGGTTCTCTCCCAAACCAACCGCTGTCAGGAATCAGAAGGTAATACAACTGTATTAGCACGATCACCCAATATCCCCACAAAAAACGTTGCTGTAGCAATTGCTCTTTCACCCATATTGCCTAAACAGTGAGCAGCATCTGCCCGATTAATGGAGACGATGAATACAACCTCTCTCAAATCGGCTGGGGTATGAGACCGGATTGCCTCCCTTGGGATAATGGGCTGAGCAAAACCAATCTCTACTCCATCCATGACAAAAACGAGAAACAAAAGGAGAAATATCCTTCTTGTCTTCTTCATGGCCACCTTCCATTTAACTAGTGCCTATTTATAAATGAGTCTTTTCCCTTCTTCTTTTTTAACGCGCAGTAAAACTCAATAAGTACAAGGATTAAAATCTGATTGTCATTTAAACGTGCTGATGGCTTTTATTTTCATAGCATTAAAGCGATATAAATTCTTTAAAAAAGCAGCATAATACAGTACAAGCAGCAATAAGATAAATGAGATAGTGGATATCTGGTTTATATTGAGAGAAAGCCAGCAAAGCCAAGCTAAAGGGATAAGGGCAAACTGAAGCGAGTTACGTATTGAATCATGTGCTTTGATGAAATGGGCTGCCTTTGGGCTTAAGGTATAATAGATATGAACGAGGGCCTTTCCCAGTGCGTTTGACATCAGATACCTGTCTCGGAATCCACGAATGATTCGGATATATCTGTTAAAAGGTGAGCCGTAAGCCAGTGTGACGAGAAAACATTCTGTTTCGTAATCATCGGTCGTTGCGGATGCTTCGCTAGTATAACCTGAATCGGCAGCATCATTGTATGAGGTTATGCGATAATAATAGGTTCTATAATAACTGAGATCTGTATCAGAATATGTAGTGACATTCTCGTCTAAAACCGCTATCTGAGTGTATTCCTCATTTGACCCTTCTTTTCTTTCGATCTTAAACCCAAATTCATCAGAAGAGTTGTCAGTCCAGGAGAGGTCTATCCTTTTATAGGATTTTTCCGTTACCTCAAGGTCACTGGGGGCTTCTGGTGGTCGACCTCCTAAAAAACCGCCAAGACCTACCGGTGCGATACCTACAGTAAAAAAAGTGGTAGAATAATCGGAGATTCTTATCTTCGATACTGTATTTTCCTTATTGTTTACTACATAAATAAATTCTTTGTCGTTTGTTACAGCCACTCCCCATGGGCCATTGCCAACTTCTATTGTATCTATAACAGTAAAGAAATTCGTATCGATTACAGAGACTGTGTTATTTCCATTATTGGCCACATAAATATAATCTCCATCCGGGCCGACTGTGATACCAAGTGGATCGTCCCCCACTTCGATCGTTTTAACAAGGGTGTTATCTTCAATACGAATCATAGATACATTGCCGTCCGTTTTATTTGTCACAAACAGATAAATGCCGTCATGAGTTACAGCAACATCCCATGGAGTATTACCAACTTCAATTGTTTCAGTAACAGAGTTGTCTGTTGTCCGGATTATCGATACGGTTCCATCTGCACTATTCGCTACATATACATAATCTCCCTCCGGGGTAGCAACAATTCCCATTGGAGAAGCACCGACCTCTACAGTTTCTGTGAGAGAGTTGTCCGTTGTACGGATAACGGATACAGTTCTATCCATACTGTTTACCACATATACAGAATTTCCATCCGGGGAGATAACTACTCCCATTGGAGCAACACCGACTTCGATCGTCTCAATGACAGAGTTGTCCATTGTCCGCATAACCGATACGGTTCCATCTGTACTATTCGCTACATATAGATAATCTCTCCCTGGGGTAAATGCCACACCTATAGGTCCTCTACCAACCTCAACCGTATCAATCACTCCGTTATCAAGATTGCTTATTACACTTAGTGTATCCTCACTGCTATTTGAAATATAAATATAGGCGGCAGCATACAATTTGCCGGATAGAGGCAGATAAAAAACTGCAACAAAAATCAAAAAGATTCGTATTCCTCTCTTCATCGTCAACATCCTTTATTCACTCAGGTTTAATGTATAGCGTAAATTCCAATTTAGAGGTTGATACAGAAATATTACTTGATCCATCATGGATTGAGGAGTTTGAATCCCGTTTTTGGATCGTACTTTCTCACTGCTGTAGTATTGGTCAATTCAAAGAGAATAACCTCCATTATATACCATACCTTAACGCCAGTACGGACGCATCCGGTTATAGTAGATATGCTTCTGCCACAGGCAATATGCATATGTAAAATTGGAGTTCCCTCTTCATCAGAGAATATTGTTCCTGTACCTGCTATCTCGTGGACATTATTTAGAGTATACTCAATCGGCACAACAGGCTTGGCTCTTCCCTTCTTAGGGCCTACTACCAGTGTGCTCCCTTCATCGGCGCCGCCGACAATAATGAGTGCTGCGGCTTGTATCGACTGTTCTCTTGCAAACCGTTCAATTTCTTCATGGACAATATCTCCTTCTTCAAGTCGTAGGACAAAGGTACGTCCTGTTTTTGCCTGTGAATATCTCATGTTAAGTCTATTGAGCCTCCTTTGTCTTCCAACCAGCGCTTCGCCATAAAGAGGCCACAGATAGTCTTGCTGTCCTGGACCTCTCCCTGATAGATCATATTGATTGCATCATCAAACTTGACTTCATGGACATCGAGCACCTCATCCTTTTCGAGTTTCTGCTTTGTATACACAAGGCCGGTAGACAGAAATATAAAGATACGTTCGTCTGAATAACCTGGAACAGGGGTAATTTCTCCTAATTTTTGCCATTTATTGCCTGAATATCCAGTCTCTTCAACCAGCTCTCTCTTTGCACATCCAATAGCGGTTTCTCCCATATCGAGGGTTCCGGCTGGGATCTCCCAGATGTAGCCTCCAACCGCATGGCGGTATTGTTTGATTAAAATCACAGTATCGTTTTTTACAAACGGGATAATTGCAGCTGCACCGGGATGGCGTATGATGTCTATGTTCAAGGATATACCATTGGTCAGGGTAATGTTCTCTGTTACCAATTGAAATACCCTGCCTCGATATGCTGTAGTTCTTGTATTTACCTTTGCCGACATACAATACCTCTTGTGTCCTTTCTTTATTACTTTTCTTCTTTTACCTATCCGTTCACCACACCGGTAATCACCCCTGAATCATTTGGCATCTCCAATGGAATGCGCTTAATCTCCTTAACACCAGACCTGTCCAGCATATCTATAATCTGCTCTTCAGAATAGGCTTGGCCGTTCGGTGTAACCAAAAGCATATTAAGGGAGAACAATGCAGGAAACACAGGACCATCCATTGTCTTTTTTAAAAGGAAATCATGAATCATTATCATACCCCCTGACTCAAGGGCTTCAACTGCTTTCTTTATAATCTTTTGACAGTCATCAGGGCCTTCTCCATGAAGAATATGAGAAAGCCAAATTACATCATAGCTCCCTTTTATATCCTCTTCAATATAATTTCCCTCAATAAAATCTATCCTATTCGCCAAGTCGAAACGTTCGATTGCCTTCTTTGCAAAAGGCCTTGTTGTAGGAAAGTCATATACTGTGGCTTTGAGCTGGGGATTTTTTAGGCAAAAATGGATTGCGTATGTTCCAGGTCCTCCACCTAGATCGAGCATGTGCCTTTTGTTCGAAAGATCAATATTATTTACAATCATTGGGGCTAGCATCATCGCCATATTGAACATCCCCATAAGAAAGCCTTCGCGCCATTCTTCTGTAATATCGGATACCCCTTTTAATAGAGGCTTGCCTGTCTTAACAGACTGATCCAGCTTTTGCCATAAATCTACCAGATGACTATGGTGAATGATTATATGACCAATGTATTGTGGGGATTCTTTTGACAGAAAGGTTGCGCTGGATTTTGTGTTGGAATATATGTCACCATCCTTAGTGAGAATATCCATAGCAGTCAATGCATTGAGAAGAGGCGTTACCCCTCTTTTTTCTCCATTCAGTTCCTGGGATATCTCCTCACTCGTAAGCTGTTTATTGCCCAAAAATGTGAATAGATCGAGTTTGACACCTGCATGAAGTGTACACGCTCTCCAATAATTACCCGATATTTCGAGGAGTTGGCTTGGGTGTAAATCTTGTCTTTCCATATTAGTCCTCCCTACTGATTATCAAAAGGCTCCTTCTTTTTTTATCGAGTTTAGCCTTCAATATATTTTTACACCTGTAAGTTTGCATGAATATTGGAGTATTCTATCCAAAAAACTTCACAATTTCAAGGAGAAATCAAAAAAATGAAATCCTATTTTTCCCTTTATTTTTTCCTGAATGAAGTCTATAATTTACAGTTATAAAAAAAGAGCACACTTTTAATTGTTGCTTACGATAGATATCGTAGATTCCTTATAAAAAACAGGAAATGAGAGTATTTGTGCGTCTAACTGCCTCGGTCTTTTTAAAATGAGATAGTTTATGGAAATAATGCTTTTAAATGAAATTGTTATCATATTTGGGCTGTCCATTGTTGTCCTCTTTATATGTCATCGACTTCGCATACCTACTATTGTGGGGTTCCTCCTTACAGGGATATTGGCCGGGCCTTACGGGTTTGGACTGATAAAGGCAGTCCATGAGGTCGAAGTTTTAGCTGAAGTCGGTGTTGTGTTGTTACTCTTTACTATTGGAATCGAGTTCTCGTTTAAAAGCCTGCTTCAAATCAAGAAGTCGGTCCTAATGGGGGGCTCGATTCAGGTATTGTTAACACTTCTGGTTACGTTTGTTATTGTCAGGCAAATGGGGCAACAGATCGGTGAGGCGATCTTTATCGGATTTCTCGTCTCACTCAGCAGTACGGCTATTGTAATGAGACTCCTCCAAGAAAGGGCTGAAGTTGATAGTCCCCACGGACACACAACTCTTGGCATCTTGATCTTCCAGGATATCATTATTGTTCCAATGATATTGATTGCGCCTCTACTGGCAGGAGAAACAGGAAACTCAGGCGAATCATTCCTCGTTCTTATTGCCAAAGGAATCGGAGTCATTGTATTGGTGATCGTCAGTGCTAAATGGATTGTCCCTCAGATATTGTACCAAATCGCCCGGACGAGAAGCCAGGAACTTTTTTTGCTGAGTATAGTCTTATTATGCCTCGCAATAGCCTGGATAACTTACAATTCTGGTCTTTCTCTTGCCCTAGGCGCTTTTTTAGCGGGATTGATCATCTCCGAATCTGATTATAGTCACTATGCACTCGGCAATATTCTCCCCTTCCGGGATGTCTTTACAAGCTTCTTTTTTGTTTCTATAGGTATGCTGTTGGATGTGGGTTTCCTTTTCGAGCAACCAGCGGCCATTGCGCTAATAGTCTTCGGGATCTTGGTTTTAAAATCCATTATTGCCTGTATTGCATCGATCTTGCTAGGATTCCAACTTCGCACTTCAATTCTGGTTGGTCTTGCTCTCTGTCAGGTTGGTGAATTTTCATTCATTTTATCGAAGACTGGTGTTGAATATGGCTTACTTGCCGGAGATTTTTATCAGATGTTTTTGGCCTTTTCTGTGGTGACCATGACAGCGACTCCATTCATCATTACCCTGGCACCCCGTGTAGCTGATGTTGCTGTGTTGTTGCCACTTCCAAAAAGGGTAATATCGGGTTTTTATCCTGTTTCAAATAAAGAGGTCGAAAAAAAGAAACACCACATTATTATTGTCGGATTTGGAATAAACGGTAGAAATGTGGCACGGGCAGCCAGTGCAGCAGGTATTCCCTATGCAATCATTGAGATGAACCCTGAAACAGTTCGGAGTAAAAAAGCGAAGGGTGAACCAATTTATTATGGGGATGCGACTCAGGCGGCTGTACTGGAATACGCAAATGTGAAAGATGCAAGAATCGCGGTAGTGGCGATTAATGATCCTACAGCAACCCGTAGAATTACTGAAATCGTGAGGAGACTGAACCGAGAATTACATTTGATCGTTCGAACCCGTTATCTCCAGGAGATGAAGCCTCTCTATGAATTAGGAGCAGACGAAGTCATCCCTGAAGAATTTGAGACATCAGTGGAAATATTAACGCGGGTTCTGGCAAAATATCTTGTGCCGAGGGATGAGATTGAAAGGTTGACTGCTGAGGTGCGATCAGACGGTTACGAGATGTTTCGAAGCCTTTACAAGGAATCGGCATCTTTTTCTGATCTAAAAGTGCAACTTCCCGATGTTGAAATCAATACATTGAGAGTTGCTGAAAAATCACCTTTAGTTGGGAAGAGTTTAGCTGAGATTGAGTTGAGAAAGAGATACGGAGTTACTGTATTGGCGATACGTCGAAACTCACAAATATTTCCCAATCCAAACGTAAACATGCCATTTTGTTTTAATGATGTGTTATTTATACTTGGCGCACCGGAAAAGATCAGCAATGTTGCTAGGTTAAGCCATAATACAGAACAATGAGTGTCAATAAAGAAATGAAGAAATTATTCAAGGTCAAGATGGCGAAGATTCGAAAACGATCTGAGTTGATGTGAAAAAATAAGAAGGGATATGATGAAGAACTCTAGCCAAAAGAAAAAAACGATTTCCAAGATGTTTTCTGATATAAAGAAGGAATATGATCTTATTAACCGGATCATCAGCTTTCGATCCGATCAGATCTTTAGAAATATTGCCATAAAAAAGGTAACTCATTTGGATCGGGTCGTCGATATATGTGCTGGGACAGGTGATATGACGATTTCCCTTTTAATGAAAAAGTCATTCAAGGGGAGGGTTGTATTATGTGATTTCAATTATGACATGTTATCTTTAGCCAATTTAAAACTCCAAAAATTAGGACTTCGAGAGAGGACAGACATAGTTATTGGTGATGCAGAAGAACTGCCTTTCAAGGATAAATCCTTTAATGCAATAATAATGGGATTTGCACTTCGAAACTTAGAAAGCATAGAGGCTTTTGGACTCGAATCAAAAAGAGTGATAGACGGAGAAGGAAAAGTTGTCCTATTGGATGTTTCTCATCCTGAGAACAAGCTGGTTGCCTTTATTTTTCATCTTTATTTTTATAAGGCAGTACCCATCCTCTCAAGGTTCTTCACGAAAAAACAATATGCATATGAGTATCTTCCTCAATCCCTCAAAACCTTCTATAATCAAAAGGAACTGATCTCAAAGTTCAAGGGCCTGGGTTTTACAAAAGCAACATACCAAAATCTGCTTTGGGGAATAAGCGCAATCTATAAACTAGGACGATAATCCCCCCGTTCGTTGAAGTCTCTGTAACATTCTTATAGGTTGTTGAAAAATACCTCCTTTACCAATAATCATTTTTTCATGATTGATTCTTGTCCTGTCAGTACGGATCAATCTTTCTGTGGTATGCTAATCACAACATAGTATGCGCTGTCAGATCTCTTTATAAGGAAGAGTACCCTTCTTTCTTTTGTATTACTCAGGATAGACTTGTAACTTTCTAAGTTTTTAACAGGCCTGCGGTTTATCTCTAATATTAAATCTCCCCGCTTTATCCCCGCTTCATCGGCAGGGCTACCTGGTGAAACATTGCTTACCAAAACTCCCTCTTTCTGAGTATATCCAAACTGCTTTGCAATATCTGGTGTTAACTCAACTATAGTCATCCCCAACTCTTCACCAATCTGGTTTCTTGAAGAAAGAATTCTTTCCTCAGGGTATTCTCCGATGGTAACCCTAAATGTCTTCTCTTTCCCATCTCGGATAACCTTTACTCGTATTTCCTTTCCTACATGCAGGGTCGCTACGAGTCTTGGGAGCTTGTTCATCTCATCGACATCCTTACCATCCACCTCTATTATTATATCTCCCTGTTTTATACCTGCCCTTTCTGCTGGGCTTTCTGGGACAATATCAGATACGAGAGCACCCTTGGCATCTTTCAACCCGAAAGATTCAGCGAGATCAGAGGTGACATCCTGAATCATTACACCTAACCATCCTCGTGTGACTTTTCCTTTCTCTTTTAGCTGCGGCAGGAGATCATTTGCCATATTAATCGGGATTGCAAATCCAATCCCCTGCCCACTTGCAACTATAGCGGTATTGATTCCGACAACCTCTCCCCTTAAATTAAACAAAGGTCCCCCGCTATTTCCTGGATTAATAGAAGCGTCTGTCTGAATAAAATCATCATAGGGGCCGGATCCGATAATTCTCCCCTTTGCGCTTACAATTCCTGCTGTAACTGTATGAGAAAGGCCAAATGGATTTCCAATCGCAATTACCCATTCTCCCACCTGTAGTTTATCTGAACTGCCCATCTTAACTGTAGGCAGGTCTTTCCATGACTTTATTTTGATAAGGGCCAGGTCAGTCTTTGGGTCTCTCCCCTTTATTGTTGCCTGAAATTCCTTTCCGCTTGAAAGTCTGACCTTTATCTCATCAGCTCTTTCGATTACATGGTTATTCGTTAATATATAACCATCTTTGTCAATAATAAATCCGGAGCCGAGACTCGTTTGTTTGTAATTTTTAGGGACCATATCCTCAAAGAACTTATCGAAGAAATCCCTAAATGGACTTCTTTCACCAAAAGGACTCTCAAAGGGCATCATTCTATGGCCTCTTCTTTGGATGACTTTTGTAGTACTAATATTAACTACCGCAGGTTTCAATTCTTTTACTAAATCAACGAAAAACGGAAGGTTAGAACCAGCATCAGATGAGTTGCTTTCTATCTCTTTATTATCCTGTAATGGAGAAATCGCCTTTAACGATGGGGTTAAATCGAACTTGGAAGCGATAATTAAACCTGCAATCAAAGAAGCTATAACCCATATGAAAGTCTTTACCCTATACCTGTTATGCATCATATTCCTCCTTTTCTTCAGCTGAGATTATTTGTGAATAACATTATAAAACAATTAATACCCTTATTCAAGGATTCTTAGTGGGTGTCTATAGAAGAAATGTCTTTTTTTTTTGAAATTTCTGCATCAGGCGTAGCTTTTAAACCTCGAAATATGTCAATATCTTCTGCCTGCTTTGTGAAATGCAAAGCCATATTTTACTGGAGTGGTTAAACTACTCGCTTTTTTGGTCTTGAAAGAATTGCTCATTTCTGGATAGTCGATAGTGAGGTTCTCATGAATGAGAGTCTCTATAATAGACGTGGACGATAGAAGGGATAATACGAATTGTTATTAACTACAATGGTAGCAATAATTATAGCACAATAGGAAATAGGAAGATATCCTCTCATTGTGCGTAATCTTTCATTTTCTTTTTTATTCTACAGAAGCGTATCCTGGCTCTTCACTCAATTCAAAGTCTCTGTTCAACAGTTGAACTCTGACCTTCTCGCCAGCTTTAAAATCTGCTCCTTCCTCAGGAATAATGATCAAACCATTGGATTTGACCATAGACATCAGAATACCTGAACCCTGTTCACCTGTGAGCCTGACATAATACTCTCCATCTTCTAGGCTTACGATTGAGCGAAGAAGACGCTTGCGCCCCCGTTTTTGATATATATCTTCCTTGAGTACAGCATCGATTACAGGCCGAAATATATGTTTGAAACCGCTCATCTTAAGGATTGAAGGTCGTATAAACTGTTCAAATGATACCATAGAGGAAACTGGATTGCCGGGCAGTCCAAAGATAGGCTTTCTACCTATAACACCGAAGGCAAGGGGCTGTCCAGGTCTCATTGCAACCTTCCAGAACCGTATATCTGCTCCTATTTCTTTGAGGACATCCTTTACCAGGTCATAATCACCAACTGAAACCCCTCCAGAGGAGATGATAATATCGGCATGTTTCCCCTCTTTGAGTTTCTCTTTTATCTCTTCTTTTGTATCTCTTGCTATTCCCAGGTAAATAGGGATCGCATTACATTCTTTTACTTGGGATATCAATGTATAACTATTAGTGCTTATAATTTTTGCTCCATTAAGTCTGCCATCCACATCCACCAGCTCATCTCCAGTAGAAAGGATTGCCACTCTTGGTACTTGATAGACACTGATAAATGACCGCCCAACAGATGCCATCATTCCAATTTCTGCCGAACGAAGTAGTGTGCCTCTGGACATAACCAAATCACCGGCTTTGACATCTTCACCTGCCCGTCGGATGTTTCTACCTTTTCGTGTTTCCCTAAATATCTTTACTGTATCTCCATCTTTTTCTGTATCTTCTACCATAACAACCGTATCAGCACCTTGTGGAACAGGTGCACCTGTCATTATCCTTACAGCTTCTCCTTTGCTGACGAATCTATTCGGTGTATATCCAGCAGGGATATCCTCTATTACATTCAATATGGATAGATTATCATGAGAAGCTCCCTTTATATCAATAAACCTTACAGCATATCCGTCCATTGCTGAATTATCAAAAGAAGGAATATCTCTCTTTGAATATATATCTTCAGCAGCGACTCTTCCTAAAGAGTTGAGAATGTCAATCTTTTCCAATCCAAGGGGTGTTATCTCTTTTAATATTAACTCAATGGCCTTTTCTATGGGTATCATACTTTTTCCATGGTGAATAAACGATACGTTTACTATTCATTTCAGGCTATCATGTATTTAAATCAGATTTTATCCTTAATTTTAATATATTACCAGGATAGATCGTATTGCTTATCCCAAGGTTATTCCAGAATCTAATCTCAAAAGTTCTGACTTCATATCTCCTTGCAATATCCCAAAGTGTATCACCCTTTTTTACAATATAGGATAATTCTTTTAAATTGGAGTTAAAATATGTCTCATTTCTAACCTGAGAGGTTTTCCTCTTATTATTTATCCCCTTATTAACGATTCTATAACTCCTGACAGGGATAACCAAACTTCTACCTGATCTGATCCTTCTCGGATTTCTTATCTTGTTTAGCTCCATAATCGGTATTATACGGGTATTATAAAGGCGGGCAATACCATAAAGGGTCTCTCCTCTTTTAATGACATGTCTTATAAAAGTGTATCGCTCACTAGGACGTATCTTAGCAAAATTTTTCTCAAAAACCTCTTTTTTGCCTTGGGGAATCTTTACTTTATAACCCGGATAATTGGGGGGGGTACACCCCCTTCTTAGCTCAGGGTTTAACATTTTTACTGTTCTGTAATTCGTATTACAGGCCATCGCAATAACCTTTAAGTCAGTGGTATCCGATACTGCCACCTGAGTATACGATAACGGGGCATTTAACTCTAAATCATTGAACCCATACTTATGAGGATTCTTTGCTATAATAGTCGCTGCTATCAGTTTGGGTATATAGTCCTTCGTCTCTTTTTTAAGATAACGGTATTCTGACATTTCCCAAAAGTCTTCGGTGTTATGCTTGTCGATTGCCCTTCGGATCTTATTCTCCCCGGCATTATAAGCAGCACCAGCGAGATACCATGAACTAAACATATCATAGAGGTCGCTCAAATATCTTGCTGCAGCCTTGGTAGACTTTTCCGGGTCTCTCCTTTCATCTATCCACCAATCGATTCGAAGTCCATATCTTTTACCAGTTGATTTAATGAATTGCCAAGGACCACATGCTCTGGCACGTGAATAGGCTGCAGGATTAAAACCGCTCTCTATCAACGCGATATAAACGAGATCCTCAGGGAGGTTGTTGTCTTTTAGCACCTCTCTCATCATTGGAATATACTTATAAGACTGAGATAACCACTTTGAAAACGAAGCTTTCATGGTTGTTTGAAAGTGATTGATAAAATACATTACTCTTTTATTAATCACAATAGGGATATTATACTTCACATCATTTTCAATTAAATTGTTATTTCTGTCAATGGCCAAATTGTTTCTTTCTTCTATGTGCACTTTACGGTCATTACCATCAAGGGAATCGGTGTATTTTTTTGGGATTAAGGTTGTCCAGCTGTCATCATTATCGATCAATGAAAAGTTGTAAATATCAAAATAGTCTGACTTAATAGCAAGATTCTTGATCTCATCGATAGTTACAATCCCTAACTCCTTAGAAGAATTGAATTCTTTTCCATTATCTTTTTTAACCGGCCCTTCTTGAAATTCCGACATATGAGTCTCTTTTTTGCTTATATAGCCCATGCAACCTGTGAACAATAGAGAAATAAATAGCAATAAAGCAATAGTTCTCTTGTCTGTGATCGCTCTGAATATTTTATTTTCAAACTTGCAGAAATTATACATATTAACCTACATCTTTTAATGATTTGTATAAAAGAGACTCCAAAGACAAAGGTGATTCTCTCAACGAAATTCGGGTAAATATACCAAATATACTCTGTATGTCAACACATTATATGGATTTGTAAGCTAATTGAGTTGAGCCATCATGTCACATATCGTTAATTAAATAAATACTTTTCTTTATGGTTTGCTCTTGTATTTTGAAGGGAAATGTTATATTTATTTTCATTAAGTACTTAATTTATAAGTATCGGAATATCCATTAAAAAGCTTAATTAGAATTATGAAATTAATAGTTGACAGAATGTTAGGTAAACTTGCTAAGTTGTTGAGAATTATTGGTTTTGATACTCTCTATTCCAATAATATCGATTTCGAAGAGCTTCTCTGTGTTGCAGATAAAGAAGAACGAATAATATTAACCAGAAATACCCTAATTAAGAAGCAAGAAAGAGCATATAAGTTCTTTTTTATTCATGATAATGACCCAATAAGACAATTAGAAGAGGTGATCAATGGTCTGGATTTAAAAATAGAGTATATGGGCGTTCTTACTCGTTGTATCGGATGTAATAAAACGCTTGTAAAGATAAGCAAAGAAGAGGCAGATGGAAGGGTTCCAGATTATATCTTTAAGACCCATATAGATTTTTCATTCTGTAAGAATTGCAATAAGGTATACTGGAAAGGAACCCACTATGAGAAGATGTTGGAAAGGCTTGAAGAATTTGGAAAACATACAAAGGATTAATTGCTTTTGATAGAGTTTATTAAAACAGACACGTAATAGGAATATCGAAAATTACTGCAGTAGTATGATATGATTTTAAAAATTGAGAAATACACTCTTTTTGGTATTAACTAAATGCATGACAAGCACAAAGGTTCTGGCAAAAAAATAAGCGGCTAGTTTTTCTATAACCACAGGGAGAGAGTTATTATAGTTTTTGAGCCTTTTGTAGAGTTTTAGTATTGGAGTTTGCACATTGATACCTCCATGAGGTCTTTTCCAA
>JAXHVA010000042.1:0-38779 GCA_034189035.1 Thermodesulfobacteriota bacterium | reverse complement strand
CCCTCTGCCTATGGGTCTGGTACTGTATACACTTGTCCTCATAGGTCCTCCCCTTCCAGAATTTCACCATCTCTATTGCCTCTTCAATCTCATCATCAGGAATGATGCCTGTACGATCGTTAGACGTATCTTCATTGAGAGTAGTAGATGTTGTGGGAATCCAGGTGATAAGATGAGGAGCAGAACCCGGATACCCCTGTATCCTGGAATGATCGGTAATGAAGACAGGCATGTTCTCGAGTAATGCTGCAAAAGCCCTGGCCCTCGTAATGATGAACGGTTCTGAAGGGGGTGCCTCTTTGAATATCTTTGTATGCCAGCGAAAATTCTCCAAATCTACCTGGACCCCGGGCAAATAGCTCGATCCTTTACTGGCCTTAGACCAAATCGCCTTCCTTAAGTAGTTGAGCCTTGGAGATCTTTTCTTTTCAGCCCACCACCAGTACTGACGATCATCCAATAATTCCTTCTCACTCTTTTTGATCTCTTCCTGCACCATTTAAATACCCCCCTTTCTTTCTACTTTTTCAAAGGCTTGGAAGACCTTTGTATATGTCTTTTTTGATTTTGAACTGAAGACTCTCCTGATGAGCGTGAGAAGGAATTTGATCATAAAACAGGATTGATTTCTATGCCCAGTAGTGCTCCAGAAGGTATATTGATGTCTTCCTATGAAAAGCCCCTTAATGAAAAACACTTAAAAAGTTACTCTTCATCAAACTCTTTTCTCATTATGTAGGTTTCTAACCTCACATAACCGGAAGAATTACTAAGCTTTCATATATGTATCACCTCCTTTCACATAAAGGACGATCTTGCGAAATGATAATACGTTATTCAAAAAGGACTTTTGGAGCTGTCTGAGTCATTAATACTCTGGCAACCCCTTATCAGATTATATGTATATCCCATCCGCAATAAGATACTAAAACTTCTGTACATTACGTGCGATGATCGCATCCTGTGTAATCTTGTTCATCTCAACAAAATGCGCACTATAGCCAGCAATCCGAACGAGCAACTCGCTGTATTGCTCCGGCTCTCTCTGAGCTGCGTATAACGTCTCGTTGTCAACCATATTAAACTGAACATGATTGATACCCAGATCATGCCAGGTCTTCATATAGTCCCTCCACATCTTGAAGCCCTTGTCCCCTTGAAGCTGAGAGGGAGATAATCTCTGATTCAGCAGAGTTGCCCTTACTGAACCAATATGATCTAATTTGCCTACAGATTTTAACACTGCGGTTGGACCCTTCTTATCGAGACCGGCACCAGGAGAACACCCCCCATCATATAGTGGATCACCCAACCTTCTGCCGTTAGGCAATGCCCCAATCTTTGGCGCTTGAACCGTGAATGTTGCTACGGTCTCCGGCAGTGTGGGCCATGGCTGGCCATTGATATCACGTACAGACCACGACATCTTAGCAAGATCTTCATAGATCCTTACGTATATCTGATCTACATAGTCATCGTCATTACCCCATTTGGGGGCCTGGACAAAGTCCTGCCTCATCTCTTCATAACCCTCCCAGTTTGCCTCCAGGGCCTTCTTCAGCCCAGCCATCGTGTATTTCTTATCATCATATATCAGCTTCTTCATAGCAGCGAGACAATCCCCTGTCTCGGAAAAGGCGAAGAGTGTAAACCATAAGCTGCTTCTCTCGTTAGAAAGTGCACTGTTTTCGCCTTTCTCTATACACCGTTCATAAAGGGCAGATGTCATTGGCTTGGGATAAAACCTGGCCTCTATCTCCCTGTTCCTATGCTCCATGCCCGTTGCCATCTTAAAGCCGGACTTCAGTTGCTTATACCATGCATCATAAAACTCTTCAAAGGTCTCAAATTCGGTGCAATCTCCTGTCTTTATACCTGTTTGCATCCCTGTCAATGGATCAAAACCGTCAAACACAGCAAGGGTGACAGCCTTTGCTCCGGTCAGTATTGAGGCTTGAGGGTACCTTAAAGACGGTGCAGCCCATTTTGTGTCTGGAGCAGGGGCCATACATGCCTGGTGAACCCAACGTCTTGCCTCTTTGAGCGGATGGCCGAACCAGTGCATTATATTTGGGATAAGAACGTCATCATTTCTTATGGAAGGATAACCGAGACCGTGACGGATACATTCGAACACTCGCCGCAGTGTCTGTGTTCGTGTTTTAGAGCTATAACGAAAGCCAAAGGTGGGATCGCTCACCCTGCTTATAATCGCAGATTCCAGGTAGCAATCCGTAAGGTCATTGCAGGCATCATTGCCATCCTCATCCAACCCACCAAGGGTCCATACATAGGGACCAGGACTGCCCTGCAGACCTTCCCTTCCCAGTCTAGGCCATGTCTTCCCGATTGAATAGGCCGCTATCATCCACTCTGCACAATACTCAATCACCTCATCTCTTGTGAGGTTCTTCTCTTGGAGTACATCCTTTTTATAGAAAGGCCAATGCCAGTAGTCCTGTCGCCACGGCCATGCAGCATTATGCCATTCAAGCCTGTAGGCTACCTGCACAAAGTGATCGAATTGTATAGCCTCCCAGAGATGCTCCGGCGGTCTGGCCGGCACCTTTTCGCAGGTCACATTGACCCGTAAGAGTTCCTGTCTCCTCTTTGGATCGGTCTCGAAATTCTCTGCAATTATCTTCGCCAATCTGCTTATCCGTCTTGCATACCGGACCGTGGCCTCAAGGCATACCTTCATTGCCTTCCATGTATCTATCTTTTCCATGTAAGAGACCTGCTCCTTGGCCATGGGGGCCTCTCGCATTTTTTTCTCAGCTTCTGTAATTTTCTCGTCTATTGTATTTATAATTGAGTCAAAACCCTGGTACATCCAGTCACACTGAGGAACAACATAATCAAAACCGGCCACCTCTCTCCCAGGTGAAACATAATCCGCCATAAGCTGAATCACCTTCTCCTTACGACTATGATACTGATGGCACACATCATGATATGTTCTCCCCTTCCAGAATTCAACCATATCCTTAGCCTCTTCCAACTCCTCTTCAGGGATAATACCCGTTCGGTCGTTTATTATATCCTCGTTTATCATAAAAGAGGCTGTTGGGATCCAGGTGATAAGATGGGGAGCAGAACCAGGATATCCCTGAATCCTGGACTGGTCTGTGATAAATACCGGCATATTGTCAAGAAGAGCAGCAATTGCCCTCGCCCTTGTGATAATAAAAGGCTCTGACGAAGGTGCCTCCTTGAATACCCTGGTATGCCATCGAAAATTTTCCAAATCCATCTGAACTCCAGGTAAGTAGCTCGATCCCTTGGTTGCCTTTGACCAGATGGCCTTCCTCAAATAATTGAGTCTTAGCGATCTCTTCTTTTCCGCCCACCACCAGTATTGACGACTATCAAGTAAATCCTTTTCACTCTTGCTGACTTGCGTCTGTGCCATTTTTTATAACCTCCTTTCCGGGATAGGCAAACATGAGATACTTATACAATAAGACCTACGAAAATAATCTTCTCGTTCCATTATTCCTTTCTATTAAATGAAATCTATAACACTGCTTCGGAAAAGTATCCAGTAAAAGTGAAAAATAGATTTTCCTTCACTTTTCTGATGGCTTATACATGATCGCGGAACAGATAGAATGGAAAGGACAACTAACAGCATTGCTTATAAAGCATATTTATGAGCTAACTCACAGTAAATATCTTGAAAATTACCCTTGTATTCAGGAACCTCCTCTATCATTGGTATACCTTTTGAATATGCCTCTGCTATCCTTCTGTTAAATGGAATTTCCAGTAAGACAGGAATTTTTTCATTCTCACAATAGTGCAAAACCTTTTGGTCACCTATATCTGAGCAGTTAATCAAGACACCTAATGGGATGGAAAGTTTACGCACCATTTCAACGGCCAATTTCAAGTCATTCAATCCGAATGGGGTAGGTTCAGTAACCAAAATACAAAAATCGCTGCCTCTAACCGACTCAACTACAGGACATGAGGTGCCAGGTGAAGTATCGATAATAACGGTATTCTCTATATCTATCATACTCTTTTCTCTATGAATCAGTGGTGGTGCCATCGGTTCTCCCACATTTAGGAGGCCGTGAACAAACCCTATATCTCCAGCCATTCCCTTCTCAATTACCCCGATCTCTCTTTCTACCTCTTCAATAGCATTCTCATTGCATATATATGAACATCCTCCACAGCCATGACAGAGTTCAGGAAAGACAAGAACCTTCTTCTTTATAACTACAATTGCATTGAATTCGCATACACGGGCACACTCACCACAGTATGTACATCTTGACATATCAACATTTGGTGTGGGAATACCTACAGAGATCCTCTCATCTATTTGAGGCCTTAAGAAAAGATGTCCATTGGGTTCCTCTACATCACAGTCTATATATTGGACATCCTTTAATGATAAGGCAATACTGGTAGCTATTGTTGTCTTACCTGTTCCCCCTTTACCACTGGCAATAGAAATTATCATTTTAAACACATCCTTTGTATTCTACCAGGGCAAGAGGGGAGGAGGTATCCCAGGGTGGTAGGGAATATCCCTGGAAATCCATCAAAACAGAATATTACACGCCCTCTTGCCCTAGTGAAATTCCCCTATCTTCTTACCATAGCTGTATTGCATTGCGGACAGCTAACCTGATAACAAGGAACCCCTCTCTGATGGGGAACACATGCTCCACAACCGGGACAAACGCACTCTCCATAAGGATCAGCACCCGCTCTATTGCCACTCCCCATCCTGCCAGCGCCCCTACCTCCTCCACCCATACCTCTTCCTGTCCCTGGGCCGCTTCCTCCTCTAGGACCTGTTCCATCACCTCTTGGCATAACGGTTACCTCCTTTTTTAACTCGTTCTTCTCTTCTTTAATGCTTCTTTCACCTGAGATATTCCTGCACTTTGGTTCTCTGAGGTAGGATCTTCTCCTTTTAGATTATCTAACCGTTGTATGATCTCATTAAGCTGGGTCTTCATGGTCTGGGTCTGCTCTTTGAGGGCATCGAGTTCCTCATTCCAGGACCTCACATGAGAAGATGCATTATCGGATGATGAAACTCCCAAGGATGCCATGCCCCTTTCCCCAGCTCTTCCAGCTCTCATAGTGCTACTCATTCCAGAATGTGCGCCTACTGAAGGACCTGGAATCGGTTGCTGCAACTTGCCGGATTTGTAATCATCTACTGCCTGTCTTACTTCTCCGGCAACTCCGGTAATTACACATATATCAGCAGCCTCTAATGTGTTGTATGCATTTGGCCCTACATTCCCGGTAAGGACAAGATCCACTCCTTTATTAGCTACAAACTGGGCAGCCTGAATCCCGGCCCCACCAGAGGCTCCAATGCTGCTATTTTGCAGAGACTCAAACTCCATGGTATCCAAATCAATTATAGTAAAGTACTGACACCTGCCAAAACGGGGATCGATTTTGGCATCCAAACCCTCACCAGAGGCTGTAACACATATCTTCATTGCATTCCCTCTTTTCAATAAAAACCCGTTAAGTTCGTCCGTAAATCCTTCCAAATTCTACTTGCTTATTAATTCGCTTCCTCTAACTCGCTTATACGATTATCAATCTGATTCAATTCTTCTCTTAACATTTCAGCTCTATTTATCAAGAATCCTACCTCCTCTTCAAAGGTGTTAGAGGACCCAAATGGTGACATCCTTGCCCAGGGAGGGAAGGCCATCTCAGGCCCAAATCCTCCTGACATAAAGGGAGAGTATTGTCCCATCCCACTATAATAGAAATTGGGAGGAGGCCAACCTCCAAACACCGGATAGGTTGGCCATGCGTACGGTCCCCCGGGAGGCAGCCAATCAAAATACGGATGAAATCTATAATACATCTTGTTTCCTCACTTTGTCCTGTTTTTTTACCATCCTCTACCTCTGCCTCTGCCCATTCCGAATCCTCTGCTAAATCCTCTTCCATATCCAAACGGCCTGTATGGGAAGGCCTGATACGGAGCAAATGGAGGGACTCCATATGGGTTTCCTCCATAAGGCATCGCCTGAGGGGAGTCCATATAGGGGGACCTCATTCCCCTGAATTGAGGATTGCAAAATCCCCTTCCACCTCCAGTCATTGGGCCAAGCCCCCTTGGTCCTGTTCCATCAAATCCCGGCATATTTTTCACCTCCTTTCAGTGATCACAAATATTTTCTCTGGTCTCTAAGCGGTCATTAACAAAATTATCCAACACCTGATCCACCAAGCCAAATGCCCCAACTACGACAATAATTCCTTTTTCTTCAAACAACCCCTGAGCTCTCTGTCCCATACCACCTGCTATGATGCAATCGACTCCCTTCTCTGCTAAAAATACCGGCAAAAAACCGGGTTCATGGCCTGGGCTATCTATTAAAGTTTTGCCTATGACCCTTGAATCCTCTACCACGGCGATGGTATAGGATCTGCAATGACCGAAATGCTGGGAAACCATGTTTCCATCCGTAGCAACTGCCACTTTCACTCATCTCACCTCCTTTTGATCTTATCTTCTTGCTAATATATCCTTTACTTTTGATATGCCAAAATGTCCTTCATTCACTTGTTCTGATTTATTCTCAATCTTATCTACAAACTCCTCACATTTTTTTCCAATCTCTCGGAAGGATTTAGCTGCCTTAGAGTCTGGGAGAACTTCCACGAATGGTAAGCCTCTATCTGAGTTTTGAACAATATCCGGATCAATTACTATTCTGGCAAGAAACGGTACATTAAGCTCTAAGGCAGCCTTCTCTCCTCCCCCAATCTTGAATAAGTCAATGGATTTCCCGCAATGTGAACAGGAAAACCCACTCATATTCTCAATGATTCCTACTATAGGTATATTTAGCAATCGACTGAATCTCACAGCTTTTCTTGAGTCAAGTAATGCAACATCCTGGGGAGTCGTAACTATAATCGAGCCATCGACATTATTAATAAGTTGAGCAATACTTAAAGGTTCATCACCTGTCCCAGGGGGAAGATCAACTAAAAGATAATCCAAATTACCCCAGTCCACCTCACTTAAAAACTGCTTAAATGCTCCATGTTTTAAGGGGCCCCGCCAAACAATTGGCCTATCAGGATCATCGAGCAAAAGGGCCATACTGATTACCTTAAGATTTGGAGAAAAAGAGACTGGTTTTATCTTTTTTTCAGATCCTTCAAGCTTCTTCATCTCCAGTCCTAACATCTTGGGAACATTCGGACCATGGATATCCGCATCGAGTAGACCAACCTTAAATCCATCTTTTGCGAGTGTTGCTGCCAGGTTAACAGCTACTGTGGTCTTACCTACACCCCCCTTTCCACTCATAACCATAAATTTATGTCCAATTTTTAATAGGGTTTCCCTCAGTAACCTCTCTGAATGCTCTTCCTTCTCCTCCTGAGAACATCCATTTTTCTGATTACATGTATCACAAGTGGAATCATTAACACACTTATCTTGACTCATCTTTCCTCCTCTTCTTTACTTTTTGTCATCCACTGTCCAATGTTGCTCAATATATCTCCCTTTTTTTCCTTTAAAGCCTCTGCTCTTTCTTTTACATTTCCTGAAGCCGGGCTCTAATTTTCCAGCAAGAAAAAGTTCCAATACCTCAATGGCATCTCCTGCAATCTCTGGCATAACCGATATTCCAAGATATTCAAGCTTTCGATGACTTGCTTGATCTATTCCTCCACAGATTAATACGTCAATCCCTAAATACGCAAATTGACTCAACCAAAAAGGAAGAGGCATGCCAACCATAGATACTGTCTTTTGCGAAACCACCTCACTATCTTTCACATTTAAAACCCAAACTTCCGAGGAATAACCAAAACGAGGTGAGACCCATGAACCAAAAAGGGGAATGGCGATCTTCATTTTTAACCTCCTGGATAACGTATGTTGCAACTAACATGCCAGAGATAGGTTTTCTTCTTATTTTTTAAATCATTAGTATTTTAAAAGAGTTATGGGCATCTGATGGGTAAAAGTCAGGAGGGGAAAGTGTTATATTGATGCATTATTGCAACGCGCTGCATGCAACAGTTTCTTAATCGCAACACTATTCAAATCTATTTTAGCCATTTAGACGGATTACAGAAGTTTATACTTTTTGATCTTTCTCCAGAGTGTAGATCGGTTGATATTCAATTCCTTGGCAGTTTCTATCCTATTTCCTCGGTTCTTTTCCAGGGTTTTATGTATCAGTTCGGCCTCAGCATTCTTTAAAGGATAAGGCAATTTCTGACTATAAGCCAAATCTTTATCCTGAATGTCACGAGTAAGTTCTTTTGGGAGATGCTTTTTTCTGATAATCGTGTCCTTACAAAGAACAAAAGCGTGTTCGATAATATTTTCCAGTTCTCTGACATTGCCAGGGAAATCATAATTCATCAGGAATTCCATAACTGAATCTGAGACCCCAATAATATCTTTCCCCTTCTTTAAATTGAATCTACCTATAATATTTTCTATAAGAAGGGGGATATCCTCTCTCCTCTTTGAAAGAGGTGGCAACTCTATATTTACTATATTCAGTCTGTAAAACAAATCCTCTCTGAAACTCCCGTTTTTTACAAGATCAGAAAGGTTTTTGTTCGTAGCAGCTATTGTCCTTACATCCGCCTTTATCGTGACAATCCCTCCGAGAGGTTCATACTCTTTCTCCTGTAAGAATCTGAGTAACTTTATTTGCAAAGCTTGGGACATATCTCCGATTTCATCTAAAAATATTGTCCCTCTTTGTGCCAATGAAAATCGGCCTGGTTTGTCCCTCTTTGCATCAGTAAATGCCCCTTTCATATAGCCGAAAAGCTCTGATTCTAAAAGGGTATCCGGAAGGGCTCCGCAATTTACTTTAATATAAGGATTGTCTTTTCTATGGCTTAGATTATGTATAGCCCTGGCAAAAAGTTCCTTGCCTGATCCACTTGGGCCTTGAATCAGAACAGTGGAATCGCTTTCAGCAATATCTGGCATGATATGAAAGATATCTTGGATTTGATAATTCTTCCCAATGATATCCCCTAAGGAGTACTGCCTCAATATCTCCTTCTTTAGTTCCTCTACCACAGAGAGATCTCTAAATGTTTCTACAGCACCAATTACTTTTCCCTTCTCATTTCTAAGTAGAGAAGTACTTATACTGACAGGCACTTCTTTACCCTCTTTGGTGAGGATATTGATATGTTTATTGATAATCGGCTTTCCAGTCTTAATCGTTTGTCTTAGAGCACATTTTGCTTGACATATATTTGCCCTGAAGATATTAAAGCAATTCTGCCCTATTGCTTCATATCTGTCAAAACCGGTTATGTGTTCTGCTGCCCGGTTGAAAGAGGTTATCTCTTCCTTGTTATTAATCGTAAATACCCCGTCTGCTATACTGTCCAATATAATATTGAAAAATGAGGTGCTTTTACTCTTTTTCATCTTTTACTTCTTCTTCACAATTGGAATAATACGAGACTTTTCCTTTTAGCATTCAAGGTAAAAAATAGTCTTTAATGTCTCCTTTTTCATAAAGCGCAATTACCATTAATTATCTATTTTTTTGCAAAGAGAAGTCAATAGCCTTTTACGATTAATGAAAGAAAACTATTGAGATGAAAAAACGCCTGAAGAGTTTTTATTTAGAACACTTCAGGCGTTATACTTCTTTACGTCAATGATAAATTATCCCTTTTATACCTGGCTCTGGTAGTAGCTCATTAATATTTTTGCCACTTCTGGGCGAGAAAATTCTGGCGGCGGAGCTTCTCCTTTAGAAAGCATCTCACGGACCTTGGTTCCTGACAGCATCAAGTAATCCTCTTTGGAATGCGGACAATCTCGAATCATGACAATATCTTCACATTTATGGCACCAAACGGTGTGATCACCGCGATAAATATTGATCTTGAGTGCATTCTTCGGAATTTCATCAAAAATAGTCTGGGCATCAAATGGACCGTAGTAGTCGCCGACACCTGCATGATCACGACCGGTGATTAAGGTGGTAGCACCCATGTTTTGACGGAATATGGCATGCAGTAGAGCCTCACGTGGGCCTGCATAGAGCATATCATAGCCGTAACCTGTTATCTCAGCTGTATTGGGCTCAAAGTAGAGGTCCACCATCTTCCGAATGGCCGCATCACGTACATCCGCAGGGATGTCTCCCTTTTTCAGTTTGCCAAGCAGCATATGTATCACTGCACCATCTGCATTTTCCGCTTTCATTGCCATCTTTACCAGCTCTTCATGAGCCCTATGCATGGGATTTCGGGTCTGAAATGCTACTACCTTGTTCCATCCGTTCTTCTGAATCATTTCACGTATCTCAATAGCAGTACGGAAAGTCTCAGGGAAGTCTTTTATAAAGTAAGAGTAATTAAGCACCTGAATTGGACCTGAGATAAATGTCTTGCCTGCACTCATCCATGCAGCAACACCAGGGTGTTTCTCATCTAGGGTACCGTATACTTTCTCGGCAATCTGCTTCATCTGGTCCGCTGTAGCCTCCTCGATTGCCTCGACATCCTGAATTGCAAGTACAGGATTGCCATCAATATTTGGATCTCGTAGCGCAATACGCTTTTCACCTTTAATAGAACCCGCATCCTGTACAACATTCACGATCGGGACAGGCCAAAAGAGACCATCGTTTTTCTCCATCTTCTCCGCTACCTTGATCGCTTCTGTGAGGCCCATGTATCCCTTGAGAGGATTAAAATAAGCGGATGCAAGCATTACTGCATTTGCGGCTGCTTGTGAGCATACAACTATCGAAGGAAGATCTTCTGCTTCCTTAGCGAGTTGTGCTCGCTTGGCGTCATCTGCTATGTACAACGGGTTGAGTGTGTCTGAGCCATGTGGTTTTATCATTATATTCCTCCTTTTTATATGTTCTTATTCGCATCTTTTTAAAATTTACTTTCCAAAAAACCCGCCATTTAAATTTCTATTTATTCTCTCATTCCTTTTATAAAATTAATACGACTCACTTCTCCCGTCCGGAATAACTGGCATAGACGAGTGCAACTGTTCGATAGATCATATGGGCAAACTTAGAAAAAGGCAGGTAGGCGATCAGATAAAAAACTAAAACAAGATGAATGAAATAAAGTGAATATGCCAAGACTGCTATATCTGCCAATCTCGTTATTTCAGTAAGCAATCCAGATATCGCTACCAAATAGACAATTATAATGAAGGCCCAATCTAGATATGTACTTTTACTTTCGGTTTCATCTTCCTTAAGTCTATTGGAAATCACCATTGTGCAACCAATAATGAGAGCAATGGCCCCCAAATTTGCCAATAGTTTTATCGGATTCCATTGGGAAAGAGGGAGCATATGCTCCATACCAAGGAAATATATACCGAAAAACACTACTCCTGTAACTACAGCCAATGCTACAAAACTATAAAATATGAGTAAATGGGCGATGTATCGGAATCTGTTTTTATCACAATCCATGAATTTTGAATGTTTAATGATATCTATAACGGTTGGAATCACATGAGACTGCACAAGGTCTCCGATGGAAAGGCTTTTTGAACCATTGGGGTGTACACCATCGCTCATACCTTTCCAAAACTTAATCACTCCAATCGATAAAGATATGGCAACAAATATGGAAACCAAGATAAAGACAGGGTCAACAATATAATGGGGAATAAATTTTTCAAAGATAATCTCCCCCTCAGGTATATTGAGATGGCCAGTAACCCCTAGAAGAAAAAGGAGTAAAATTATGGGAAATCCCAGAAGAAGGGGCAGATACTTTCCCTCACTCA
This sequence comes from Thermodesulfobacteriota bacterium, assembly GCA_034189035.1. GTDB lineage: Bacteria > Desulfobacterota > UBA8473 > UBA8473 > UBA8473 > JAUXFK01. The sequence goes on along the minus strand of JAXHVA010000042.1, from coordinate 27,003 downwards.
GTAATTTACCCATAAAACTCGGAAAAGAAAAATACATAAAACTGTAATTTCTAATCGCAGCTAAAACATCTCCAGGTTTCGCACCCCTTGGACAATAAACGGAACAGTCATTGCATTGATGACATAGCCATATGTCAGGATCTTTTAAAAGTTTATCTTTTAAACCCCACTGTGCCCATATCATCTCCTTCCTCGGAAAAGGCTTATTGTCAGGGGATAGATTGCATACCACAGAGCACGTGGCACACTGGAAACACTTTTTCAGGGTCTCCCCTCCAAGACCAATTACTTTTTTGACAAAATTCAGATCAGGTTCTATTAGCTGTCTATCCGCCATTTTATAACCCCTCCAAAATTCTTCAATCTATTAAAAACACAATGCTCTCATTGGCGCTTAATCCATAGATTGAGATATCAGTTTATGTTAAGATTTATAAATAATTAAAATTCTTTATAGGGATTTGGGCCGACCTCATCGATCTTCTCCAGAAAATCATCGAATATACCCGGCAGCTTATCATATTCATCAATGGATAGCTCGAGTATTCGTATTCTTTCAGATTCAAGACGAAGCCTGTCCAAAGTCTCTTTGATCTTCCCCATCCTGTAGTTAGCCAGTTCACTTCCCTTAATAAAATGACACTGATAGTCATCTCCATATTTGCATCCGATAAGGATCACACCATCAATACCTTTTGAAAGTGCATCGGCAATCCAAACCAGGTTAACATTACCCAGGCATCTCAGAGGGATTACCCTTACATACGGATTATAAGAAAGGCGTTTTCTCCCCACAATATCCAAAGAAGGATAAGCATCGTTCTCACATAGGAATGCAATTACCCTTGGCTTTTCTTCATCCTCTTCTGGTACCTCAACAGCTTTCAGCATAGAACCTATGATATCAACTGAATAGTCTTTGAAGGATATGATCCTCTCAGGACATGACCCCATGCAGATACCGCATCTTCTGCATCTGGTCGGGTTGGGCAAAGGATTGCCCTTTTCGTCTTCATTGTACATCCCAAATGGACATTCTTCTGTACATCTCTTGCATTGAGTACATCTGGACATATACAGATCAGGATAACTCATATCACCTGCGCGTGGATGTACCGCCTTCCCTTGGGATGTGAGTTCAACACATTGTATCGCTTTAAGTGCTGCACCCGCTGCATCATCAATACAGGCACCGCTATCCATGGGCTGTCTTCCGCATCCTGCAACATATATCCCTGTTCTCCTGCTCTCATATGGGAAACATATATAATGAGAGTCTGGAAAGCCATACATCAAGCTGGGAAGCTCGGGTCCTTGTCTGTAATCCAGATTAAGGATATCTGATGGTATGATAATGTCCGTCGACGCCACTTCTTCATCCTTTTTCTCATCAGGGGGTGCCTCTGTTTCTTCTGAGACTATCTCTTTCATCTCAAGCCCAGCAGACGGTACCATCCCTGTTGCGAGCACAACCATGTCGACTTTTATCTGAATATTTTCTCCAATTAGAGTGTTATCTACATTTATGACCAAGTTCTTTTCAGTATCCTCTGTAACACCGACAACTTCACCTTTTGTTAAAAAGACACCCTCGTCTTCCTGTATCTTCTTATAAAAGATCTCATTTTGAGCCAGGGTTCTTATATCTTTATACAGTATATAAACTTTTACATCTTTGCTCAGTTCTCTTATATATCTTGCCTGTTTGAGTGAGGTAAGACAACAATATGATGAACAATACGGCAAATGCTCGCTGTCCCTCGATCCGGCGCATTGAATAAACGCAATACTCTTTGCCTCTTTTCCGTCTGATGGTTTCGTAAATTTACCGGTTGAGGCCATCTCCTCAACCGACAAATTTGTTATAATATTTGGATACTTACCGTAACCGAGGTATTCCAGTTTTGTGGCATCATAAGGCTCCCAACCTGTGGCCTCAACAATCGCTCCTACCCTAACCGTTTCAGACGTCGCATTTTGGCTTATAGTAACGTCAAATAAACCAGGGCCTCCTTGAGTCTTTTCTATCTTAGCGCCTGTATATACCTTAATCTTTGTATTTGACTTCACCTCTTTAATCATTGAATCTATACCTGTATCCTGAAGATCCAGATAAGGCGGGCTCTTTGGAAACTGCTTCCAGAGCTTTGCCATCCATCCACCGAGTTCAGGTTTTTTTTCAACGAGAATAACATCGGATCCTGCCTTTGCCGCCTCAAGTGCCGATGTTATTCCTGTAATTCCACCTCCTACTACCATGATGGTCTTATCTATCTCTTCGCTGAAAGGCTCAAGGGGTTCCATCTTCTTTGCCTTTACAATCCCCATCCTCATATAGTCTTCTGCCAGCATCTGTGTGTCTTCATCATTCGGAGGATGGCACCAGACAACATGTTCTCTTAGATTTACCCTCTCCATTGAAATCGCAGTAGGATCGTAGGTAAAGACTTCCGTCTTTTCCCTCGGAGAACATGCAGCGATAACAACAGTATTCACCTCTTCTTTTTCAATATCGCTACTTATGATGGAGGATCCTTCTTTACCACACAGCATAGGGTGATTCTTGCATATTGGCACCTTATATTCAGAAGTAGCTACATTGGCCAGAGCATCCATATCAAGGGATTCCCCTATCTCACAACCACTACATATATAAACACCGATTTTCTTGTCCATAGGTTACCTCCTTAAAGTACTTTGAATGGCCTTTAGGGCTGCTCCTGTCGCATCCTGAACGGATTGTGCAACACCAGTCGGTCTCTTGGCACAACCGGCACCATATACGCCCGTTTTTGCCGGATCTGAAACCACAAAACCAAAATCATCACATGTTATATCAACAGGAATATTCCCTCCCAATGTATTGGGAACGATCCCCGTTGCCAGCACTACGAGGTCTGCTTGCGCCTTAAGCTTCTCGCCTGTTAATGTGTCCTCTACCTCTACGATAGGATTCTTCGAAGCGGGATCTTCTTCAACCCTTGCCACTTTTCCTTTAATGAGGGAAACATTCTCATCGTTTTGTACTCGTGTCAGGAATTGTTCAAATCTTCCTAGAGCCCTTAAATCAATGTAAAATATTTTCACCTTAGAATCAGGATACTGCTCTCTTATATACGTGGCCTGTTTCAGGGATGCCAGACAGCATACTCCAGAGCAATACGGCAGATGATTCTCATCCCTTGAACCGGCACATTGGGCAAAGATAACATTTTCTACCTCTTTTCCATCAGAAGGTCTTATTATCTTTCCTTCAGTTGGCCCATTTTGGGAGGCCAGTCGCTCCATCATAACATTTGTGATAACATTCTCATATTGTTTAAAACCCAGATTGTCTATATTTTCAGGATCATAAGGTTGCCAACCAGTGGTAATAACTATACTCCCCACATTCACATTAACGGCCTCGGGCTGCATATCGAGGTCTACAGCGTTGTATTTACATGCATCCAAACACTTCTTGGCTTCATCCGTCCCGATAATTTCAGGAGAAATTACATATCGTTGGGGAAATGCCAAATTGTATGGAATGAAAGCGGCTTTGGTCTTATTCATGCCAAGGTTAAAGTCATCTGAGATTTCTGTTGTACATACCTTAGAACATTCACCACAAGCTGTACAGTTCTCATTAACGTACCTGGGGTTCACCTTGATGGCTACCTGATAATTCCCTTCCTCCCCAGAAACCGATTCTACCTCTGCCATTGTATAGTATTTGATATTTTGGTTTCTCTTTAGCCTTTTAAAGTTTATCTCTAACCCACAGCTCGGAGGACAGAGTTTTGTATAGTACTTGTTGAGCCTGGCTACCCTTCCACCCAGAAAAGGCTCCTTTTCCACAAGAACAACCCTACAACCGGCTTCAGCAGCTTCTAAGGCCGTGGTAAGCCCACTGATCCCCCCTCCGATAACAAGAATACCCTCGCCAAAAACTCCTCTCTCCACCATAACCCTCCTAACTTATGAATTGAGGACTTTCTATGAAATATGTACCACATATTTCATACAGCCCTATTTGTGACGATGTTTTATTAAGGAGACCCAAGGCCTTCGGCCTCAGGCGGATGTTTCTCTTTATTATATTCTTCCTTTACTTTTAAAGTTTCCTCAAGCATCAGGATGTATTTCAGGTATTTAAATCCGAACTTCATCAGAGCTATTTCATCAATCTTTATCTTTTCAATCTCTTCATTATCAATCTCAAGAACATCGAGTAATCCACTCTCAAAGATAAATCGTTTGAACTTCTCTAAATCATAACTAGCCATGTACATCATGGACTGTTTTTTTGAATCAAGATTAGGTTTATCGGATGTATTCCTACGTAACTGAATCTCTTTCCATTCCCTGTTCATCTCATCATAAAGGTCAGCCCCCTGGTCTCTCCTCCAACTCGCAATAGTCCATTCTGTGTCTTCCTTATAACCAAGACATTTTGGATCTTTTATAAAGAAATAGAATTCCTCATTTACCGGCCCTTCTTCTGAATCGACTACTATGACTCCTTCACCCACAGGATAAAATCTACAGTTAGAAGGTCGGTCTTCATAAATACTGCACCCTTCAGGTGTAACAAAGGGACACTTCCCTCCATTATCATCCATCATCTTAAGCACTGCATAAGGATGTGAAGAAACTTCATCAACATGGGTGTAGGTATATTTCTTAAGAAAATCTTCTGAAGTGATCCCCAACCTGTCCTTTATCCTTAAGATGTCATAAGGGGTAAGAAGTATATTTGTACGGCTACAACATTCAGTGAAACAACTGATATTTTTAGAACATCTGAATTGAAATTTGGAATTCAGTGTACGCTTAACAGGTTCTACGACACTCATATCCAGTAACATGAATTAATCCTCTCTGTTTTATTCATTAAAGACTTTCGGATTCTTTCCTCTCAGTCTGCATGATTTTATCAAAAGTCTTATCATTCAGTCTTAAGGTGTCCTCTCCGAAAAGATTGAATCTTGCCCATCTATATCCAAAACTAAGAAGTTCTTCATCATCTTCTGTTAGCTTTTCTATATTTTCCTTTTCCATATTATAGATATCGAAGAACCTGGTTTCAAGAAGATATTTTTTAAACTCATCAAGGTCGTAACATACCATATAAAGCATTTTCGACTTTTCCGGATCAAGTGTATTCCCTTTGAGAAAGTAATCATTTAAAGTAATCGTTTCATAAGATTCGTTCATTTTATCATAAGAATCAATCCCTTGGTCCTTCTTCCACTCTTCTATTGTCCAAGTTTTTTCCTCTTTAAATCCAAGGCATGACTTTCCCTCTTCTATAAAGAAGCCCCCTTTTGAAGAAGGGAATATGGGATGCATCCTGCATGACCATGGTCTATCCTCAAAAATCTCACACCCATGGGCAGCAATAAAAGGACAGCTCTTATTTTCATCCTCGGTCATCTTAAGCACTAATAGAGGCAGGCCCTCCTTTGTTAAGAGTGGAATGGTATATTTTTCTAAGAATTCTCCTGAAGACAGTCCAATAGTCCTACGCATCCTCAAAAGATCATACGGTGTGAGAAAGATATTTATATCAGCACAACAAGTCTTAAAACAGGAAAGACCGTTGTGACATGCAAATTTAAATCTACTCTCCTTGGAGAGCATTCGACGCTTTTCAACGTACTCTTCATTCATAGCTATTTTTCTAATAAGATGTGGGGGCGACCTTCAATTCGCCCCCATGAATAGACCTATTTTAGATGATTGATATCATCGGCCTTTCAATTACCTTCCATTCTTTCTTTTCCGCATCAAACTTTACGTTTACAAAGTGTCTCTCATTCTCATCGAGTTTGAGGTAATCGGTCTTATAGTAGTACCCAGGCCATCTTGATTCCTTCCTAGCAAGCCTTGTCCTTGCACATGCCTCGCCAACATAGTACCTATGTACACTCTCCCAAGCTCTCATGAGCTCATGAAGGTCTTTTGCTGCAAGCTTCTCTATATCCTCTTCACAAAATGCCAACTTCCAAAGAGCGATATCCAGCAGCTTATCGGATGTACCATACAATGTCTCCCATCCTCCGCAGTATTCTCCCATTATTTTCTGCAGCCTGAAAAGGAAATTATGTGGGGAAATATAGTTAGGATTGACATCCGGACTCGTTGTATATCCGCATTGTTCTTCATAGAAAGTCATTGGCTTCAATATTATTTCTTTGAGCTTGTCTATTGTGGCATCAGATACGGTAGGCACATAGTCTTTCTTGTCATTGGCATATCTCAATGCTGACTTTGCTGCAATCCTTCCTTGTACGTGTGACCCGCTTGAGAACTTATGGGCACATGCTCCAACTCCACAACCTGCTGTAAACAGCCCCTTGATAGTGGTCATCAAGTTATACTTTTCAGGGAAGCAATCAGCATATTCTTTTGGCATAAGGTCTTCAGCGCCACATGCCCATGAACCAACAGAGCATGCATGTGAACCTATAAAGACGCTATCTGACAACTGAAGTTCCATAGGTTTTTCCATTGGGTCTACATTATGAGCAGCCCAGTTTGTAGCGCCAGCGATGGTCATGTCGAGGAAATCCTCCCATGCCTCTTTTTCATACTCTTTTAACTGTTTCTTCAGAGCCTTGGGATCTGATATCTCCTTCTTAAACCTTTCCACTACCCTCTGTGTATGCATAAGGTATGGTGTTTTGCCTGCCTGCGCAGCCAAGATCATCTCATAGTTTCTTATGGGTGTAGGACAGGGTTTTGCATTTGAATAAGGCGCCCATTTTTCCAGCTCTTCCGGATATCCACCGACATAATTCTCATCATAGCCATCTGTTGCCGGTGTCTTAAAGAGCAAGAAGAATGTTCCAACAGGACCATAGGAATCTTTGAACCTCGGAGGAACAAATGTCACATCCATCTGTGTAAGCTCACCGCCTGCCTGGAGTACAAGAGCATAAACTGATCCGCTGACAAAAGGAGGCATCCATGACCTACCAAAACCCTCACCCTGAGACCTTGGCCTGAATACATGAACAGCACCACCCATCAGAGCTATAGTTGCCTTAGCCTTGAATACATAGATCTTCTCTTCTCTGACGCTAAAGCCAATAGCACCAGCAACTCTGTCAGGCTCATTATCATCTTTGAGCAGATGCGTGATCATAACTCTTTCAATTATCTGTCCATTATCTCCTAACTCGGCCATAGCATTCTTTGCTGCCTCTGCCACGACGACTTTATAACTCTCACCGGATATCATTACCTGCCATTCACCTGATTTTCGAAAATTTCCTTCCTCATCTTTCCATATCGGAAGACCCCATTTATCAAAGTGTTTAACAGTTGAATCCACGTGTCTTGCAACATCATAGACTAAGTCTTGTCTTGCCAGACCACACTGATCATTTGTCACATATTCAACAAACCTTTCCGGCTTACGAGGATTCTCTGTTACTTTTCCGTCCATTCCCATGTATGTATTGATAGCAGAAAGTCCCATTGCAACAGGACCACTTCTATCAATGGCAGCTTTATCTACAAGAGTTACCTTTAATCCTAATGATTTTGCCCAATAAGATGCTTCTACAGCAGCGCCACAACCAGACATTCCTCCACCGAGTATCAATAGATCTGTTTCAACAACTTCCGTTGCAAACTCTTTCATGGTCATTCCTCCTTTCTTACTTTTTTGTTGGAAGTTCTTGTACTCCCATTATATCAGGCTCTCCAAGGAGCATCAGATTGTTAAGATCTGCAGCATTTGCTTCAGGAAAGCCGTCTAGTGGCTTTATTGATCCCTCTGGTGTAGTCCGTATTGGATACTTAAACCTCTTTATCCTTCCATCCCTGAATGTTATTGTCCACATAATGTCTTCTGTTCCTCTCAGTGGAGTTGATGCAGCACCAAGAGGCATAAAGTCAGCATACCCCCTCACATCCATAGCCTGCTGTGGACATATCTTTACGCAACAATAACACTCCCAACAATATGTTGGCTCCTGATTGTATGCCTTCATCTTCTCCTTGTCCAGGACCATCAGGTCGTTAGGGCATATATGCATACAAGCCGTCTTATCCTGCCCTTTGCAGCCATCGCATTTTTCTGTAATGACATAACTTGGCATATTTTACCTCCTCAATTAATTTACTAACAGCATTTTAGGTTTTTGAAAATGTCCTACCAAAGAATAATCAATACTGCCTTTACCACCTCCTCTCAAAATTACCGCATCTTTTATCCTACTCATTTTTGAATTCGCTCAAAGGAAACTCCTTACCTCTCTTTTTATCTATCCTGAGTTATAGCTTTTCTGGTGTAATAACTTTTAATTCATCTAATACACCAACTCAGAAACCTTCTTTTTAAGAGTCTTTCATTTCCTTTGATACTACATAATAAAGTGCTCATTCAAAAATAATAAATTAGCGAAAATAATACGATAATCTTAACTTTAGCAGTTTCAAAATCTCTATTCCTCTTCTACTGTAACAGCTCCGGTTTCACATACCTCAATGCAGGTTTCGCACCCCAAGCATTCTTCTGCATTAACTGGTTCTGCTTTGCCATTTGCATCCATCTCAAAGACTTCTACTGGGCAATTCTCTACACATGCACCATCACCATCACATTTCTCTTTATCTACCTTTACTACATAACCCATTTTTTACTTAACCTCCTTGTAAATTTTTGAATTCATTTATATATTTATTAATCGATTTTTTTTGATCTTTTGCTTCTTATAGATTATGTTTATAATCGTAGCTGGTAGTCCTTCTCTTATATCTCTATCTCCTCTTTAACCGTTATGCCTACCTTATACAGTATTGTAAGTACCAAAAAACCCATTGCCCATACAGCAAGTGTTATGGATATCTCAGGTAAGGTTGGTGAATACTCGTATATCCTATCCAACGGTGATGGGATAAATCCAGTTATTACCAGACACAGGCCCTTCTCTATCCAAAGGGATAGAAACACCAATACGCAGGCAAATGCCAATATCCCTTCTTTTTTTCGGGTTAAAGGGTTGATTAAGAGTATAAGAGAGATAATTGCCATGATGGCAGAACTCCACATCCAGGGGACGAGTTTCCCATGGCCTTCGAGACCAATGAAAAGGTACTCAAAATGATGCATATGCTCAGGTATCTGACTATAGAATACAGTAAATATCTCCAAAAGAACGAAAAAAACACTCACTGCCATTGCATAGGTGACAATCCGCCCAAGATTTTGAATAGCATCTCTGCCTGGATCGAACTTTGTGTACTTTCTGATGATGAGGGCCAAAAGAATGAGGAGAGCTGGTCCTGCAGCAAACGCTGAAGCCAAGAACCGCGGCGCCATAATGGCAGTAAGCCAAAAACCCCTTCCGGGAAGACCCGCATATATAAAAGCAGTAACCGTATGAATACTTACGGCCCATGGAATGGAAAGATATATCAAAGGTTTTACCCAGGCTGGCGGTGGTACAGACTTCCTCTCAGCAGCCAGGACATTCCAGCCTATCAGCAGATTCAATAGAAGGTAACCGTTTAAGACAATCATATCCCAGAACAGTATCGATCCGGGAGTCGGATGCAGTATGATGTTCATTGCCCGAACTGGCTGTCCCAAATCAGCAATAATAAATACCAGACACATCATAACAGATGCAATGGCTAGAAACTCTCCTAATATTGTAATCCTTCCGAATGCTTTGTAATTATGTAAGTAGTAGGGCATAACAACCATAACTGCTGATGCGGCTACACCCACCAGGAAGGTAAACTGGGCGATATAAAGACCCCATGAAACATCCCTGCTCATGCCTGTTATCCCTAAACCATAGAACCACTGCATCAGGTAGGAAAGAAAGCCTACTCCCATGATTACTAATAAAAAACCAATCAACCCCCAGTATTTTTTGCTCCCAGTTAAAGCCTTTTCAATCATAACGCCTCACACTATATAATAGATTTGGGGCCTTGTACCAAGGCCGGGTTTACGTCGAATAGTGTAATGTGAACGGAGTACCTCACGTAGCCCTGAGTCTGTCTCTTCTAGATCACCAAAAACAATTGCCTTTTCTTTGCATACTTCCGCACACTTAGGGATGAGTCCTTTGGCAAGACGCTCCGCACACAAATTACATTTTTCTACAACCCCTGTAGTCCTCGTCGGAAAGTTCTTATCGATTTTTTTTATAAAGGATCCTCCTGCAGAATCCTGCCCTCTGGGGTTTCTCCAGTTAAAACTCCTTGACCCATATGGACATGCAGCCATACAGAATCTGCAGCCGATGCAACGGTGATAGTCCATTAAGACGATTCCGTCTTCTCTCTTAAAGGTAGCCTTTGTTGGACATACTCTCACGCAAGGAGGATTATCACAATGATTACAAAGGACTAAGAACGGTTTCTCTTTAAAATCATTACCTATGAATTCATGTTCCTGACTAGGAAATGCCTTTTCATAAGGCTCATTCCATATCCATTTGATCTCATCTTTGCGATTTTTAAAATCAGGGACATTATGGATGTTGTGGCATGCATCTATACAGTCTGTACAGCCTTCTTTACACTTCTTCATATCTATAACCATGGCTAGTCTCTTTCCTGTCGAGGTCCTCGCATGTGTAGAGGCCTCTGAAAGTTCCCCTTTTGAGACCACATTAATGACCGGTTTAGCTGCCAAACCCAACATACTGAGTCCGCCTATCTTTAAGAAACCTCTTCTATCGATCTTCATAGTATATTCTCCTCCGGGACAATATGGCAATTCCAGCAGGTAGGGGTTACCTCTAAGTAATTGTGGCATTGATCGCAAAATTCAGTCTTATTAGAATGACATCTCAAACATGTATTTGTAAGACTCATATCATGCTCTTTCCCATCATGAGCTACATGCGTCCTCTTGTTTTTTCGGACTACGGAATTTCTCCAATCATCTAACAGCTGCATGTGCTCCATCCTCATAAACTCTTTGGACTCAACGCAACTCTTTTCTTCACTCATGATCTTCAATTCGGGTGTATACGAGGCCTTCCCACCAACTACATTATACCAGATTGGAAATGTTACCAGACACAGGAAGATAATCAGCCCGGCAATGACTTTACCTCCACTACTCATCCTCTTCCTCCTCCTTTCCTGGCAGAGGTTCTCCACGTAAATCAGTCTCCCTCTCGGTCTCCCCTCTCATAATTAAGGCATTTGCAACCATCTCATGAATACCTGAAACATCTACCCCAGGAGCCCAGTAATCGCATACGGGTATTAGGGTAGCCCTATCAATTGCACACATACAGGTCAGTCGGTTAACTCCGTGTTTCTCCTGTACATATCGCACAGCGTTCCCTCGTGGAAAGCCTCCTCTCAATCGCATATCCAGGTTCTCATCCGTACCTAAGCCAGCACCTCCTCCGCAACAAAACGTCTGCTCTCTGATGGTGTTTTCCGGCATTTCATAGAAATGGTTGCAGACATTCCTGAGGACATAGCGCGGTTCTTCAAGAATCCCTAAGGCTCGCGCGGGGTTGCAGGAGTCGTGAAATGTTATTCTGAAGTTGTCGTTCCTTCTCGGATCAAGCCTCAACCTGTTGTGCCTAATGAGATCCGCTGTAAACTCCATTATATGGACCATCTTTGTAGATCTTGCATTCTCAAATTTTGTCCCTGTAATAGGAGAGACAGGTTCCTCAAGAAAATCAGCAGGCCCGTTCATCGTATCCATATACTGATGCATGACCCTCCACATATGACCGCATTCTCCCCCGAGTATCCATTTTACGCCTAATCTCTTTGCCTCAGCGTATATTTTGGCATTGAGACGCTTAATCATCTCATGGGATGTAAACAGACCGAAGTTACCCCCTTCAGAGGCATACGTACTCCATGTATAGTCTAGCCCCAACTCATGGAATAGCATCATATAGCCTGTGCAGGTAAATGTACCCGGATCGCCAAAGTAATCACCGGAAGGCACAACAAAGAGTATCTCCGCTCCCTTCTTATTGATGGGGACCTCTATCTGTATACCAGTCAGGTCCTCTATATCTTCTGCGAAGAATTCAAGAGTCTCTTTAAAGCCATGGGGTTGAATACCCAGATGGTTTCCGGTCCTAAAACAATTCGCCACAGGCTCCATAGCCCAGTTGATTCCACACCCGAGCAGATGGAGGAGTTCTCTTCCCATCATGGTTATTTCTGCTGTATCAATACCATACGGACAAAAAACAGAACAACGGCGACACTCCGTACACTGGTAAAAGTAATAAAACCATTCTTTGATTACATCAATCGTGAGTTCCCTTGCACCAGCAAGCTTCCCAAGGATTTTCCCTGCCAATGTAAAATCATTGCGATAAACGGATCTCAAAAGTTCTGCTCGCAGAACCGGCATATTCTTTGGATCTCCGGAACCGATAAAAAAATGGCACTTATCAGCACACGCACCACATCTCACACATATGTCCATGAATATCCTGAAGGAACGATACTTATCGAGTCTTTCCCTTATCCCTTCAATGATGATCTCTTTCCAATTCTCAGGAAGCTTCCAGTCCTCATCCGTAGGAGACCATTCCCTTGGATTCGGCATATCAAGGACCTTTAGGTTCTTTGCTTTTGCACTGTAACAATATGTACCTGGTTTGAAATCAACTGGTGTCTCCATCCACCCTCTGTCTGGGGGTTTATGGTCAATCGCCATAAATTCTTCTGGCTTTGGAAGATTTGACAGATCTGATCCTGACATATATCACTCCTTTTCTACCGGCAATCCAGCGTTTTTCATCTTTTGTCTGAATTCGTCTTCGTATTCCTCATATGGATGGACTTTAACAGGGTAATTCCATGGATTCACATGTCTTACCATGCGATTGTTATTCGCCATATTTCTTGTGGGGCTGAGAAAAACACCTCCCATATGCATGAGCTTGCTGAAGGGTAAGTACATGAGAAGAATACTCACAAGAAACAGATGGATATAAAACAGCAATCCAATCCCTTCCGGTGTTACAGGATGAAGAGTGGATAATCCTGTAGCCAGCTCCTTGACACTCAATACATCCACTTTGAAAAAATGCCGCATAAGAACCCCGGTAATTGCTATACTTAAAATCAAAAAGAGAGGAAAGTAATCAGCAGCTAGAGAGATATATCGAAGCTGCGGGATAACAACCCTCCTTAAGAAAAGATACGACACTGCTGATAAAATAACAGCATCGGTTAAATAGAGTGTGGGCACACTTATTTCGAACAGGCCGTCCATTCCTTCAAGCAGATTTACAAAGAAAGGAACAGGCTCAGTAAAAAACCTGAGGTGCCTTATAACAATAAAGAGAAACGACCAGTGAAAGGCAAGCCCTGCTGCCCATAACCACTTTGTTCCGCCATATACAAGCCTTGGGTCGTTTATTAATTCAGTTCGTGTATTCCTGAAAAGAGACCGGAAGAAAAGAATTTCAAGCGCCATTCTCACTATAACACCTAAGGTGTTATGTGGATTATCGAGGCTGTTTGCCTTGATCCACGGATGAGATTTTTCCTGACCACACGTTGTAGGGATCCTAAAGGGGACAGGTGTCTTTGCCCACTTCCCGATCCGATAAACGATCCCAAGCAGAAAAATGGCAAATGCCGCATAGGGGACTATAACACCAAATAAGTATTCCCAGCTGAAGATATCCACTCCCCCGATAACAAATAAAACAAGTATTACGATTGAAAATAGAGAAAACCATAAACCCATTTGCTACCACCTCATATTTTACACTATACGATCAGTGTTTTCGTTTACAGTATCGAATCTCTCCACCGAAACCTCGGTCATCCTGTTTACCCTTTTAAGTAACCTGGACATGTTTCCTTTTACCTCATTTACCCTGATTTCATAAATTTCTTCTCTACATGCCTCATACATATCAAACGCAAGCATGGCGAGTCTATCGATTCTTGACTCAAATTGCAACAGGTCCTCAAAGAGATCCTTTCTCCTAATTTCACCCTTTAATTCATCCCTCAATACATCCTTTAAAAGGAAGACAAATTCAATGGCCCGAGAGGGAGAAAAATTCTGAACCGCCCTTATCCGTATAACCCTTTCTAAAAAGGGAGAGATATTCTTAAAATCTTCTCCTTTTAGCAATTCATCATAGATATTATTGAGCCCCTGTGAGATCGTATATCCAACTGGATTTGCAAATTGATTCTTCTCCAGTTTTAGAAACCTTGACGTATCATGAGGATAGCTATTCAGTACCAGATTAAACCACTTTTTCAGGATCGAGGACCTCTTCTGTGACAGGAGATTATTCAACATCATTTGGAACCTCTACTTGCTTATTAAATCTATTGAAAAATTCAGAGAAAAAAAGGATGCCCTATGGCTCCATGAATTAATTAATACGCATGAGTCCCGACAATCACTTTCTTCCCGAAAGCACCTTCTAACTTAGTCTTCAGGGCATCGATGTCAATGGGACAGGCAGCGGTTTGGCTGGCTTTAACCATACATGTCCCCAGATGAACCGTATCAAAATCCGCACCATATTGCTGGCAGACGTCCTTGATCAAAGCTAGCTTTGGCATAACCAAACCCGGGCAGTCACCGCAATCACCCATTGCTATGACCTCTATTTCTCCCCCATGCTTTGCAAACTCACCGTTTTTTTCTTTTACCCCTTTAAAACACTTGATACAGGACACACAGGAGATATCTCTGATCTTCTTACAGGATAAAATGACTATCTTACTGGACATGGGCTCTCCTTTTTTGTTGAGTTTACGTTTCAATATCCAGATCTATTTCAGGGCAATGTTCAAGAGTATTTCTGATGATGCAGTTTTCCCCTGCCCGTATTACAGCCTTAATGCGAGGTCCAGGATCTTGTGGGAGAGATATGTCTCCCACAATACTCGAAATCCTATTCTTATTTCCTTCCTTTTCGACCTGGAAAGTGAGGTTCAATTCCATTCCCTCGTATGCGATGTCGGCTGTCTGGCAGTACCTGGCTATGTGAGCACCGACACACGACCCTACAGATGCAACCAGTAATTCGGCTGGCGAAGGACCCTTATCAAACCCGCCGTCATCTTTTCCCATATCCACTATGAATCGATGGTCACGTACATTTATTGAAAAACTGAGCCCGCCCTCGTGTTTGATATTAACCAAGTCCATCTTCAGCTGCCCTCTTCTTTCTTTATAATGCACTGTAAAGGCTTTCAAACTTTATTAATCTAACCTTTCCAGCCAACCCAGCAAAACCAATTATACACAACCTGTAGGCTTTGAAAGCCCTGCGAGTTTACATGCCCCTTTTGCAGGTCCTGATGGAAAAAGCTCATATATATATTTCAGCTTAAATCCACAGTCCTTACAGCATTTTCTGATCATTGGGGCAATACCGTATTCACTATAGTAGTCCCTTATATAGTTTATCAGCTTCCAGTGATCATCAGTGAGCTCTCCTTCAATACCTTCCACAGGTGCATAGTCCTGGGCAAACTGTGGACTCCATTTATCGAGCTCCTGCAGGAAACCATCCTCATCAACCTCATACGTATTTCCACCAAGTTCTAATGTTGGCATAGTCTTTACCTCCCTTATCTTTTTTAAATAACAATTTAAATAAGTTTTTGTTCCTCCGGTTCCGGTAATCCTTGAATCATCATTACCTCCCCTCTAATTTAAAAGTTCACCATATATCTCAGGGCGACGACGATCTAAAAAGAAACCCATCTTACTTCCCCGTACCTGCATCAGATCACTCACTGTTAAATCAGCTATAATCATCTCTTGTTTTTCACTGTATCTTTCAGCTATTATCTGACCCTTTGGATCTAATACCAGAGCAACGCCCGGAAAGGATCCTTTTCTATTATAGCTACCCACCTGATTACAGGCTATCACAAAGATGCTATTATCATAGGCACGTGCAGACAGGTAACGCAGCCACCGCTCTTTTTTCTCAATGGGTGTTTCTCGCGGAGAAGCATACGGCATAAAGAGAACCTCAGCGCCCTGTAATGCTAGCAATGTAGTTAATTCCGGAAAATGGGTATCATAGCAAAGCTCGATTCCATAAGTCATTTCACCGTATCGATAAATTGGGAGCTCATCACCATGCCTGTATAAATTTTCTTCTTTTGGTGCAAGGTGGAGTTTCCTGTAGACGTCTCCCAGTCCATCCGGCGAGGTAACTATATGGCTGACAAAGAGGTTCCCCTTCTCTCCTCTTTCTATAAGACCACTCAGTATGGTCAAACCAGTATTTTTTGAAAGGCGTACTAAATTATTACTACTGGGGCCGGGAATGGGTTCTGCATAAGCAACGATCTTATCCTGTATACAATATCCGGTTATACTCGCTTCAGGAAAGCAGACCACATTTACTCCTTTATCTGCAGCCTCTTTGACAAAGGCCTCAATCTTTAACAAGTTATCAGTTGTCTTTCCCACAACTGACTCCATTATCACAGCAGCGATACGTATATCTTCCATTCTTTTTTATAAAAGCAGGTCTCGATTTTAGAAGTTCAAGGCAGCAGACGCTTCTTTTTCACTGTATTAGGCAGCATCCTTTTCCCTTTTTGAATCCTGGCTATACTGGACTGCCCGGCCAAATAAACCTTTTGCCCACGCACTAGCCCCTGATGCGTGTACATGGGAATATGTCGCCAGGACATTCTTATAACACAAACCATCCTTCATCCCGTCTATACCGTATCCTCTCTTTACTTCAAATGCCAAGGTAAGCTCACACTTTTTTTCTTCGATAATTCGGGAATAGTGAAATTCATGGCCGTGTAATATCTCTCCTTTAAAAAAGTAAGGGTTTGGTTCTATTACCTCAAGGACAGTGTATCCGTGAGCCTGGGGCCTTCTCTCCAGAACAAAAGTCAAAGGGAAGACTCCAGCCATGGGGAACTCCTTCCCATCAATGATCAGCCTTTCCCCGAGATACAAAAGTCCACCGCACTCTGCATAAACAGGTAATCCCCTCTCTATTGCACCTTGCAAAGCCCTTCGAAAGCCTATATTGGCCGCTAAAACCTCAGCATGAGTCTCTGGAAAACCACCCCCTATGTACAGGGCATCTAATGAAGGAAGAGAATCCTGTACAAGCCCGTTACACTCTACCATCTCAGCTCCTAGATATTCGAGGGCCTCTATATTATCCGGGTAATAAAACCAAAATGCCGCATCTCTTATATACCCAATCCTCGGTTTTTTTGAAACATACAATCCTGATTCTGCTTTTTCCGAATGGTAATCAGGAATACTACTGTTCAATGAGGAGGCAGAAGTGGCGATCTTCCAGACTCCTTCTATATCCACATTTTGGTCCGCTATCTTTGAGGCTTCATCAATGGCTCTTTTAGCACCCGGGTGTTCTTGGGGTGGGACTAGTCCCATATGCCTTTCTGGAAAAACCCTGCCTTCTATATTGGGGATCTGGCCCAAAACTGGTATCCCACAGTTTTCTTCTATAGCCCTTTTAATAATAGACCCGTGCCTGCTCCCTCTGATCCTGTTTAAAACAACCCCTTTTATTGCGACATCAAGGTCAAAGTGTTGACAACCAAGGACCATGGCGGCCACGGTTCGTGTTGTCATTTTGCAATCAACGATCAGGATGACCGGTATGCCAAGCATCTTGGCAAGCTCGGCACTGCTGTAAGTACCCTTTTCATCCAACCCATCGAATATACCCCTGTTTCCTTCAACTATAGCGCCGTCTGCCTGATTTGTATGGAAGGAAAAGGAAGAAAAAATCCCCCTCCTTTCCATTAAGAATACATCTAGATTATAACAGGGACGACCAGCTGCTAGTGCTAGCCATGCAGCATCTATATAATCCGGCCCCTTTTTAAAAGGAGAGATTTCCCTCCCCTCATTATGAAGACAGGTCACTGTTCCAACAGTCAATAGGGTCTTACCTGAGTTTCCCCGTAAAGCACAGAATGCTATCCTTGGACAATCTATCACCATCACGCTATTTACTCATCCGCCTCAGCATCGTGTTGTTTGCCTGCACCCTTGAGCCCGATTAATGTAGTGCTGCCGCTTGACCAGTACTCAAGTATCCCTTCGCTTACCATCTGATTTACAACCTTCTTCACTTCTCTTGGTTTTTTGTCAGGGAACATCTTGTTGAAGTCTTTCAGATAGAATTTCGTCTTGCCTTTCTTCTTTGTCAGCGTGTCGACTATAAGCTGTTTCTCCTCTTCAATACCCATTTAGCACCCCTTTTCGTTTAAATTCTCACAGAGATCAGAGATGAACCGTACATTAACTGAACCCTGTTCACTATTACCTTTCTATTAAAATTTGAACTGCGTGCTTTGACGCCAAGTAGTATATGCAAAACGATAATCATCAATAAGATGCTCTGTAAATGGAAGCCCTGTCTTCTCAAAGAACCTTTCCCATCCGATCCTTTCTGCCCAATCCCCTAAACGTTCGTACTTCCTTGCATCATCTACATAGGCATAGAGTATCTTTTTGATTGCTTCAACGGTTGATGGCCAGCGAGGGGGTTCATTGTACATGAATGGTACAACAACCTTTGAAAACTTCGGTTCGCTTATCCTGTTGGATATCTTTCCACCTACAAGAAGAGCAACGCCGCTGCCCTCTTCATCGGCCAGAGGCATGCTGGGACACATGGTATAACAATTACCGCAGAACATGCATCTCTCATTTTTGACTGCAACGCTCTTTTTGCCATCCACAGTAGCAGGCTTGATAGCCCCGGTAGGACATGCAGCAATGGCCAGAGGGATCTCACACATATTATCAAGATTCTCGTGGTCCAGCATCGGAGGCATACGGTGAATCCCGAGAATGGCGATGTCGGAACAGTGCACAGCGCCGCACATATTGAGACAACAGGCAAGAGATATGCGCACCTGTGCAGGAAATCTCATATCCTGGAAGTCCTCATAGAGCTCATCCATAACGGCCTTTACAACGCCTGATGCATCGATTGCAGGTGTATGGCAGTGAAGCCATCCCTGGGTATGGACAATGTTGGTGAGACCGGCACCCGTTCCACCAATTGGGAACTTCTTGGATCCCGCTTCATGCTCTCTGCTATTCAGATCGTCCATCAGTGGTTTCAGCTTCGATTCATCATCAACCATAAATTCGATGTTATTGCGGGTGGTAAACCTTAGATATCCATCACAGTACTTATCAGCGATCTCGCATATCTCTCGTATATGCGTCACACTCATAAGCCTGCAGCCACCAACCCTCACAGTATAGACTTTCTCACCTGTTTCAGAGACGTGCACGAGTACGCCGGGTTCAAGAATCTCATGGTACAGCCACTTCCCGTAATTATTCTTAATTACAGGAGGCAAAAAATCTTTATAGTCTCTAGGACCGATATCTGTTATTCTATCCTTCAACGGATCATTTGGATCGTAGCCCATCTATAAAACCTCCTATTTCTGGTGTTTTTTCCTGAATTCTTTTATATCTCTATCCCATCCACCTGGAACATCCTCTTCCTTCCAGAAGATATAGGGGTTGGAACGGGGCTCCTGGACCATGCGAGGGTCTGCATCGAGTTCACAGACTTCGAGGAGCTTCTGAAAGCCTTCTCTTTGCATAAGCTCACCGAGGCGTTCCCGGTTTTTCCCCTCTTCAGACCAGTAATCCCAGACCTTCTCGATCAGTTCTTTGAGCTCCTCATATGGCTCTTCAATCTTCATGAACGGAACGGTCAGTGTGGACATCTGTGCTCCTTCTAAGATCGGAGCCTTTGCGCCAAAGAGTATGGAAGCGCCTGTATCCTCTCCGATCCGCAGTGCCTTGGGCATTGTATTGATACAATGCATACAGCGGGTGCACTCTTTATTGTCAATACTTAATTTACTTCCATCCCACTTCATACACCCGGTCGGGCAAAGGTTGATCACCTCTTTTTGAATATCGAAAGGACCCCAGTCACGTCCGGAATGAGCTCCTCCGTTTGGTTTCAACTCACCCCCTACGTATGCCTTTACCGCTTCCTGGTCTATACGTATATCGTCCCTCCATGTGCCGATAACAGACATATCCGCTCTGGCAATAGAGGCCACACAACCATTGGGGCATCCATCAAACTTGAATTTGAATTTATACGGAAATGCAGGCCTGTGCAATTCATCTTGATACTCCATAGTAAAGTCAGTGCAGATAGCTTGGGTATCATAGCAGGCAAATTCACAGCGTGCCTTCCCAATACAGCACGAAGGTGTTCTCAAATTGGAACCTGAACCACCGAGATCCTGATCGAGGTTATGGGTTAATTCCCAGAAGACCTCTTCCAACTGGGGTGTCGTTGTACCGAGTAATATGATATCACCTGTAGAGCCGTGCATATTGGTAAGGCCGCTGCCCCGCCTTTCCCATAACTCGCATATTTGTCTCAGATATTCCGTGGAATAAAATTTACTCGACGGTTGGTTGACTCGTATGGTATGGAAGTCTCTCACACCAGGAAACTGTTCAGGCTGGTCGCAATATCTCCCGATAACACCGCCACCGTATCCAAAGACTCCCACGATTCCACCGTGTTTCCAATGGACCACCTTGTCTTTGTAAGTGAGCTCCATAAGGCCAAGAAGATCCTCTACACATTCCCTTGGAGCCTGCAAATCGGCGCTTGTTTTTTCTCTGTTTTCGGCCTCTTGTTTCATATCAGAGATGAAGCTAGGCCACTTTCCCTTCTCCAGCTCATCGAGCATAGGGGTCTTATGTTTTGCCATTAAAAAATACCTCCATTCATTGAGTTATTTAAAAGTATTCACTCTGTTTTATATATGAATCAATCTAAATAGTTTCACCCCCCTCCCCCAAAGACTTTAGAATTTCAATTTTATTCAAATTAATCCAACTAAAATAACCATACAATTCAATTCATTATGAGCGATACGCTTCCAACTCCTTCAAAAGGTCAGGGTGCACCTCATACCCAAACTCCTTTGCTTTATCGCAATGCTCTATAGCCTTTTTGAACTCCTCCTTTTCAAGGTAGGCAACAGCCAGGTTATTGTGCGCTACTGCAAATTCAGGGGCGACATCAATAGCCTTTTTATTGTTTTCAATACTCTCTTCAATCTTTCCCTGTCTGAGATATGCACTTCCAAGAGTGGCTAAGGCCTGAACGAATTTGGGGTCCTTTTTAATAGCCCTCCTAAGCATGTCGATTGCCTCTTCAACTTTCCCTTGCTGCAGATAAGCAAATCCAATATTTCCGTAGGAAGGGGCAAAGTCGGGCCTGAACTCGATAACCTTCTTACACAGTTCGATGGCCTCTTCCATCTCTCCCTTATGGAAATATATACCGCTCAAGTTAATATAAGCCTCAACCATACGAGGGCTCTTATGTATAGCATCTTTCAGCTCTTTTATAGCTTCATCCCACTTGTGCTGCTGTATAAGCGCAACTCCAAGGTTATAATGTGTAAGGGCACATCCCGGATTCTCCTGCAATTCCTGTCTCAGGTCTTTGATATACTCTTGTATAGGCATCTCTTCCTTCATAAATCACCTTCTCTTAAGAAGTCCCTGTACCAGCAGGAAAATTCATACATAGCCCTGTATCTGTCGTTGCCGCTAATAATTCCTGTACTGATTTCCCATACTCCCTGTCCATAGGTGTTGCTGTACTCTTCGTTACTGCGTGTTCGGAGAAACTTTCTTGTCAGGGATAATGCTGTATGCCTCTTCTGATCCGTCCTTATGTCTATGGGATCATTTGGTTTCAAGAAAGGGTCCCAATCCTCATACCCTTTTTCCAGGATTCTCTTCTGGTTTCTGGCTGACATCCCATCGAAGATAGTCTTCTTTCTCTTTTCTTCTTCTAAAGAAAGTTTACTCAATTTTCCCCGTTCTCTTTTGTCCTGGCATTGGCAGGAATAAATTTAAATGGTAATTCACTCCCCATGTTACTCAAAATAGACCAAAGGGGACTTCTCTTTTTTATTGAACAAATAAAATATTAAATAATGAATGAATACTCATTCACAAAACTTTCAATTAATAACATTGGAATGTTAAAAAGTCAATACTTTTTTTGAAGATATATTTATCAATTTACCTCGAATCAACAAGCATTTCACACTCTAAATGATCTGATTTTTAAAGATATCCAATGCAAACAAATTACATGAACTATTTAATGCGTCTTCGCACGTAATTCTTTCCCAGCAAGAGGATTATAGAGTTTCATTATTGCAGCCTTCATAACGTCTAGAGTCTTCATGTTCGATATAATACCCATCAGAGTATTCTCTGCTTCATCCGGAAGAACACAAGCATTAGAAGAGTCAGTCGTCAAATCAGGAAAACCCTTACAGAGTTTCTTGTGCTCCTTTTTGGTAAGCTCTACCTGAACAGCTTTTTTACCCTCTATTTCCTTTACCTCATCTGCCAATCCAGCGTCTTCGATCTTCTTCAATTTTTCGTCATCCAAAAAGATATTGATATAAAAATCCGCCATTAAAACACCTCCTGTTTATTAAAAGTACCTCGTAAAAATCAGAGATTAACCAGTCTCTATACTTAAATGGCCATTTTGCTCGATCTCTGTGTCAGGTTCGGATGTTATCCATATCCCCTTCCCTTACCTTGAACAAAATTATTCAATTTCTGAATGGGCACAAATTTGTTTTTTTTGCCTTTTAAGATCAAATGAAATTATCAATCCTCTTCGATAACCATCAACGCATCAGTCTCACATACCACCATACAGTTCTCGCACAAATAACATTCATTATCGCTTATTAAGGGGGAACAGCCATCCCTTCTTTTAATCAATACTTCATTTGGGCAAACTTCAACGCATAATCCACAGCAATTACATTTATCATCATCAATAATGATTTTAACCATAGTCGATACCTATAAGAATTCACCCTTGAAAATAGATAATGCTCTCTATCGACTTCCCCTCGCAAAGAACGGATCAAAAGGGAGTAATCACCTTTTACAACTCGTGTCTTTTATGGGCATAATCAAACAGATTTATATATGGATTAAAAAGTAAATGATAAAGATAGGCAAACAATTGAATAGTTTCTGCAAAAATAATACCATGAAAAAATATCTTTTATAATTGACCTTTAAATGCTATCTTTGGTCAATTTTTAATGGGGGAATCGAATCAGGGGGGGAGGATCAAAAGGGGAAGAAAATGTAACATTTTTTTGCTATGTTTCCTTATGTAAATTAATTTTTGCATGTAACTTAAGTAGGTTATATCTCATCTCACAAATGTAACGAAAAAGTAACAATTTTATTTATAGAGAACCAGGCATTCATTACTTTTCTGTAACGAACCTCTGTTTTCCTTAAAACACCGGTAAAGGAACAAATTAGGAGTATTAATCTCGCGTTACTTAAACATGATATCAGACCGATTGTTTTAATTAGTTAGTATTGGGTTAGGTTTTTTCAAAAAGTTCATATTCTTTCATTTTCTCCCATAGCGTCTTGCGGCTTATACCCAAAAGGTCAGCGGCCTTGCCTCTTTTGCCATTAGTTACACGAAGGATCTTTTGAAGGTACTCCTTTTCAACAGCCTTTAAAACATCTTCCAACCTCTCTATCTGATCGTGGATACGCTTCTTTTTAAAACGAATCTCTCGTATCTCCTGTGGGAGGTCAGCGATCTGAATTCTTTCAGTTCGACAAAAGGCAACCGCCCTTTCCACAACATTCTTCAACTCTCTAATATTTCCAGGCCATTCGTATTGTTCCATCAGATCCAAGGCGCCTTTGGTAAAGCCAGGTATATCTTTTGATGCCCTTCCTTTAAACTCATTTAAGAAGTGCTTGGCCAAGAGGGGAATATCCTCTCTTCGTTCACATAAAAGAGGAAGATCTATTCGAATTGTGTTTAAACGATAGTAGAGATCCTCTCTCAGTCGGTCAGTCTTGATCTCATTTTCATCGTACTTTGTTGCGCTGATAATCCTCACATCAACCTGCACGGTCTTCGTCCCACCCACCCTCTCGAACTCCCTTTCCTGAAGAACTCGAAGCAATTTGACCTGAACAGTCGGTGAAATATCACCAATTTCGTCTAGAAAGAGGGTACCTCCATTTGCAAGTTCAAATCGCCCGACCTTCCTCTGAACAGCCCCGGTAAATGCCCCTTTTTCATGGCCAAAGAGTTCAGATTCCAGGATCGTCTCAGAAAGTGCAGCACAGCTTACTTTAATGAAAGGGCCGTTTTTACGGCTACTGTTAAAATGAATAGCGTTTGCTACTAACTCTTTGCCTGTACCACTTTTACCCTGTATCAATACTGTAGAATCAGTCTTGGATACTATACGGATAAGTTCATAGATCTCACGCATTTTGTCAGATTTACCCACGAGGTTACCAAACTGGTATTTTTTCTCCAGACGCTGACGAAGATAGATGTTTTCGTCTTTTAAACATTGAAATGAACTAATATTGTGTAACTTGAGTATCAGCTCATCCAAAGAAAACGGCTTGGCAACGAAATCGTGAGCACCAAGCTTCATGGCCTCCACAGCATCCTCAATTGTGCCATATCCTGTAATCATAACAACCAAAGTATCCGGAGACAGGTCCTTGATTCTCCCTAGTACCTCCATGCCGGATATATCCGGTAAAACCATATCTAACAATACCATATCAAAGGAATCGTCCTGAAACATGGCAAACCCTTTTTGGCCACTCTCGGCAACTTCAACCTTATATCCGGCTTTGGTCAAGGCATCAAATACTGTAACCAACAATATGGGTTCATCGTCTATAAGCAGAATCTTGCCTCTCTCCATATATTCGCTCCCTAAAAAACGATTGAAGAACTTTCTCTTATCTTATGATTCACCGGCAAAAAAAGCACGAACTCACTTCCTATGCCATCCTGACTCTCTACAGTGATCTCACCGCCATGCTCTTGAATAATCCGATAACTCACGGAAAGACCGAGACCCGTTCCCTGGCCCGGTTCTTTTGTGCTAAAAAAAGGATCGAAGATTCTATCCAGGTTCTCATCTGGAATTCCACAGCCAGTATCTCTAATCGAAATCCCGATCCTCCCATCTTCCTGAAAGGTTCTAATCCATAACTCTCCCCCCTCTGTCATTGCCTGAATTGCATTCAAGATAAGGTTTACAAAGACCTGGATCAACTGATGGGGATCCCCAAGAATCTCAGAAAGGCTTTGATCAAAGTTCCTGTGTATGGAAATCTCGTTTGAGGAAAGATGGTGGGAAGTCATTTCAAGAGTTCGGTTCATCAAGACATTAATATCTGTAGGTTCTGACTGAAAGCTCCTTTGCTTTCCAAAATTTAAAAGCTGCTTGACTGTCCTTCGTATTCTTTCCAGCCCTGTTTGAACAAGGTAGAAGTACTTCGTCCTTTGCTCCTCATCCTGGTAGTTTTGTTTAAGGGTTTCAACGCAGGTTAGTACACCTCCCAAAGGGTTATTGATTTCATGAGCCAAACCCGCTGCCAATTTACCCATAGCCGCCATCTTCTCTGTTTGAATCATCTGCGTATTTGTCTGATGAAGTTCCTCTCTGGCCTGATTGAGATTTTCCATCATCGAGTTAAATGCCTCACTTAGAAACCCCAACTCATCCTTAGTACCAAAGGTAGAACGGATCGACAGGTTTCCCCTGCCCACTTCTTTCAGGTTATCAGTAAGATTCATGATGGGCTTTATCGTCTTTAAGATCAATATATGAATGATAATGAAATTGATGGCAAATAACCCAAAAGCGAAAAAAATCATCTCTTTATGCCGTAGGACAAAATACCGTTTAACCAACCTGTTTTGTAAACTCTGCTGTGAAAAACCAACTTTAAGTGTGCCCAAGCATTTTGATTCACTAGCCAAAGGGGTAGAAACCTCCATGATTTCTTCCTCTGGTCCATTTCTCTCATTTATTTCTTTCTCGATTGTTTTAGACCCTAAAACACTATTGTTCGAATATATTGTCTGCTCTAATTGCCAGCTTTTATGATTCTGTGCAATTATATTACCAGATACATCTGTAACTACGATGTATTCTATACTCAAGTCCTTGTTTGCCATTATCTGGGCTATATACTTCTCTAAGGACTTTACTCTATTTAAAAGCCCCAAGTCTTCATACATGAGGACATTTATAACAGATAAGGCAAATACCTCTGCCAACTCTCTCTTCTCTCGTTGTGAATCTTCACTGGTCAAACGGTACTCTCTGTATATAGAGAAAGCCACCATCAACATAATCATCAAAATGATAAAACCAGAGATAAAATAGAACTTGGTCTTTAGACTTAATCCATTTTTACGAAATAGGAAAAAGGGAGAAGACATAACAAATGAAACGCCTTTTTTTATAAGAAAATTATCTACATACTCCTTGCCAAAACAGATACATTCATTTACTGCCTCTATCAAGTTTTTTTATCTGCTGAGTCGTTACCTTTATTTGTATACTATTATAACGAGTAAGTCAATTTACAAAACAGACAAGCCCAATTGATATTGGCCTCCCCTATGATGTATTAACCAAATACATGTCAAGCACAAAGGTTCTGGCAAAAAAATTAAGCGGCTAGTTTTTCTATAACAACAGGGAGAGAGTTATTATAGTTTTTGAGCCTTTTGTAGAGTTTTAGTATTGGGGTTTGCATATTGATACCTCCATGAGGTCTTTGCCAATTGTATTTATTGATCCAGTCGGAGAAGTGATCTCTCAAGATTTTGTAATCTTTATATTTATCTAATCTATAAAATTCTTCCTCGCGGCTTCTTTCAACCTTGCCATTGATTTGTGGTGTAGGTGGTGGAATGATTTTATAACGTATAGTGTAAAAACGCATATTTGATCCGGCATGTGTACTCTGGGTTTTTTGAGGATGCATTTAGGGTCTGAGACATATATATTTATAAATTCCGTATCTCCATTCGTTTGGATACGGCGTATAGGAAAAGGAAATTCTTTGATGAGTCTGTTAACGAACTCTTTTCTGGATATATATCTGCAAAGTACCATATGGTAAAATCATCTATGTCGGTGAAC